>JAVEDG010000148.1 GCA_030841245.1 Actinomycetota bacterium | reverse complement strand
CATCGCGTCCTCGTCGAACACCTGGCGCGGCTGGCGCGGGTTCGGCGTGATGGCGTCCACCGGGATCTCGGCGAAGTGCGCGCCGGCCACCGGAGCCGGAACCTCGGCCGCCGCCGCGGCGACCGCGTCCCGGTCAGGGATCAGCACGTCGACCGGGGACGGTCCCGACGGCGCCGTCTCGCTCTTGGTCGGTGCCGCCGGGATCAGGGCACCGAGGCCGCGACCGAGGCCGCGTCGCCGTTCCGTCACGAGGTCGCCTCCGTCCCGCGGCCTGCGCCGCGCAGTGCCATCTCCCGGGCCGCCTCGAGATAGGACAGGGCCCCGGTCGAGCCAGGATCGTAGGTCATCACGGTCTGTCCGTAGCTGGGTGCCTCGGAGATCCGGACCGACCGGGGCACCGTCGTGCGCAGCACGGTGTCCGGGAAGTGCGTCCGGACCTCGTCGGCGACCTGGGCGGCCAGCCGGGTGCGCGCGTCGTACATGGTGAGCAGCACCGTCGAGACGTGCAGGTCGGGGTTGAGGTGAGCCTTGACCAGCTCGACGTTGCGCAGCAGCTGGCCCACTCCTTCCAGCGCGTAGTACTCGCACTGGATCGGGATCAGCACCTCGGGTGCGGCCACCAGCGCGTTGACCGTCAGCAGCCCCAGGCTGGGCGGGCAGTCGACGATGATGTAGTCCAGGCGCGGGCCGGCCTGTGTCGAGCACCACTGGTCGTACGCAGCCAGCGACTTGGCCAGCCGGGACTCGCGGGCCACCAGCGAGACCAGCTCGATCTCGGCGCCGGCCAGGTCGATGGTCGCCGGCGCACACCAGAGCCCGTCGATGCCGTCCACCGGCGCCACGACCTCGTTCATCGGGCGTCCCTCCACCAGTACGTCGTAGACCGACGGCACGTCGGAGTGGTGGTCCACGCCGAGCGCGGTGGAGGCGTTGCCCTGCGGGTCCAGGTCGATGACCAGCACCTGGGCGCCCTGCAGGGCCAGCGCGGCCGCCAGGTTGACCGCCGTGGTGGTCTTGCCGACGCCACCCTTCTGGTTGGCCACCGTCAGCACCCGGGTGTGCGCGGGCCGGGGAAGCGGCGCACCGACGCGGCCGGCGAGGACCCGGACCGCGGTCTCGGCGGCGCGGGCGATCGGAGTGTCCTCGTGCTCCCGATGGACGTCGTCCACGACCGAGTACTCCTCTGCGATGGGGACCTCCGCGGCCACGGCGAGCGGCGCGGGGGCGGCCGGCGTGACCGGCAGGGTGAGCGTTTCACGTGAAACAGGTGTCGGGTCCGCCGACTCTCCGGGCGCCGTCGCCGCTGCTTCACGTGAAACAGAGTCGCCACCTACGGTCGATGTTTCACGTGAAACGACCGGGGTGGCCGCGTCGGACGGGTGCTCCGCGGTGACCGGGAGATCGGGCCAGCCCAGGCCGGACGGCGCGGCCGCGTCGACGGCAGCCGGGTGGACGGTCGGCGGGCGCTCCGGCCAGCCGAGCCGACCGGGTTCGACGCTGAGCCGCAGGTCCGTCGCCGGTCGCGTCGGGGTGACGGTCACGAGGTGGCTCCTGTCTGCCTTGGCCGGCCGGTACGCCGGATGCGCGACGGCCGGGTCGGGATGCGCAGCCGGACCACGGTCGTCGGGTCGGCGAGGACGCCGCCCCCCACCTGGTCCACTGACCAACCGGCTACCCCGAGCCCTCGCAAGGACTCCTCGGCCGCGGCCAGCTCGGCGACCGCTCGGGCACCCTTCAGGGCGAGGACACTACCCCCTGGGCGCGTCAGCGGGACGCACCACCGCGCCAGCTTCGCCAGGGGCGCCACCGCGCGTGCCGTCACCGCATCGGCACGGACCGCTCCGACCAGCTGCTCCGCCCGGCTCCAGCGCACCGTGACGTTCTCGAGGCGCAGCTCGGACACGACCTGCGCGACGAACTCCGTGCGCCGTCGCACCGAGTCCACCAGGACGAACTCGAGGTCCGGCCGACGCAGCGCGAGGACCAGACCGGGCAGCCCGGCGCCGGTTCCCACATCGCACACGAGTCCGGCGCGGGGTAGCAGGTCGGCCACCACGGCGCAGTTGAGCAGATGGCGCTCCCACAGCCGGGGGACCTCGCGTGGCCCGATCAGACCACGGGCGACGCCTGCGTCGGCGAGTATCTCGGCATAGCGCTCAGCCGCTGGTCGGGCCGTGCCGAAGAGCTGGTCGCGCGGGTCCGTTTCACGTGAAACCACGACGGCGCGGTCAGCCCGGGCCGTAATGCCCCGGTCGGGCCGGGCCTGCGGTCACGTCGGGTGCACCACGACGAATCGGCCCGGCTCCTCGCCCTCGGACTCGCTGCGCAGCCCGGCGGCCGCGACGGCGTCATGGACCACCTTGCGCTCGAACGGGTTCATCGGCGCCAGCCGGACCGGCTCGCCGTTCGCCTTGACCTGCTCCGCGGTCCGGGTGCCCAGCTCGGTCAGGACGCTGCGCCGGCCGGCCCGGTAGCCACCCACGTCGAGCATCAGGCGGCTGCGCATCCCGGTGCTGGTGTGCACCGCCAGCCGGGTCAGCTCCTGCAGCGCGTCCAGGACGACGCCGTCGCGACCCACCATCCGGTCGAGGTCACCGCCCACGATCGACACCGTGGCCCGCTCGCCCTCGACGTCCATGTCGATGTCGCCGTCCAGGTCGGCGATGTCGAGCAGCTCCTCGAGGTAGTCGGCCGCGATCTCGCCCTCGCGCTCGAGGTCGGGGGCGGCCGGCTCCGCGTCCTCGTGGGTCACGTCGATCTGGGACTCGGTCATGGGTGGCACATCGTCCTTCGTCATCGCGGCAGCATGCTCATGAAACGGGATGGGATCCTCAGGCGGCACGGTCATGAAACGTCACGGTCATCGGTGATCATGAGGCGGCCGAGGCGGCCGGATCGTCAGGCTCCTCGGGGTCCTTGGGGTCCTTGGGTTTCTTGCGCGGACCGGAGCCGTCCGAGCCACCTGCACCGCCGGAATTCCCGCCGCCGGCACGGTCGGCCGGTTCACCGCTCGCCCCGTCGGCCAGCCCACCGCCCGCCCCGCTGCGCTTCTGGCGGGGCTTGCGCTTGGGTTGCTGGCGCTGCCCGGGTCGGGTCTCCGGCCTGGTCTCGGGCGGCACGTCCGGCGTGGTGGGGGTGCCCCGGCGTCGGGCCTCCCGCTCGCGCTTGCGCCGCTCGAACTCCTCCTCGGCCGGCGACCCGGGGGCCGGGTTGCGCCGGATCACGTAGAACTGCTGGCACATGGTCCACACGTTGGTGGTCAGCCAGTAGAGCAGGACGCCGAGCGGGAAGTTCACCCCGGACACCGCGAAGATCAGCGGGAACACGTACAGCAGGATCTTCTGCTGCTGCGCGAACGGGTTGTCCAGCGCCGCGGCCGGCATGTTCTTGCGCATCAGCTGGCGCTGGGTGGTGAACGTCGTCGCCGACATGGCGATGATCATCAGGGCGCAGACCACCTGCACGTGCAGGCTGTCCGAACCGAGGAACTGGTCGGAGATGTGTACGCCGAGGATCTCGGCGTTCGCCGCCTGCTTCGCCTCGTGCTGGGTCAGAATGCCCCGGGCGATCACCGGGTTGGACCCGATCCCGTTGAGCACCCGGAACAGGGCGAAGAAGATCGGTGCCTGCGCCAGGATCGGCAGGCAGCTGGACAGCGGATTGGTCCCGTTGTCCCGGTAGAGCTTCATCAGTTCCTGCTGCTGGGCCTGCTTGCTCGCGGTATCGGTGCGCCCCTTGTACTTCGCCTGGAGCTTCTTCACCTCGGGCTGCAGCAGCTGCAGGCCGCGCTGCGCCTTGATCTGCTTGACGAACAGCGGGATCAGCACGATCCGGATCACGATGACCAGGCCGACGATCGACATGCCCCATGCGAAGCCGCCGGCCGGGTCGAAGCCGAGCGACTTGAACAAGATGTGGAACGCCTTCATGATGGCGGTGACCACGTCGTACAGCGGTTCGAGGATCTTCACGACCCAACTCCAGACGGCTCGCTCGTAGGCGGCGCGGGCGTCCGGTCCCGGCCAGGCTGGTCACGAGGCGGAACGGGATCGACGCCCCCCGGGTTCCAGGGGTGACAGCGCAGCAGCCGCCGCGCGGCCAGGTAGGGCCCGCGCAGGATGCCATGGACGGCGATGGCCTCGACGGCGTACGCCGAGCAGGACGGGTAGAACCGGCAGCGCGGGCCCAGCCAGGGCGAGACCACCAGCTGGTAGGCCCGGATCGGCCAGATGAGCAGCCGCCTCATGACGAGCCCGTCCGCGGGCCGGCTCGCAGCGACCGGTCCAGCGCCTGGTCGAGGGCGGCCCGGAGCGCGGCGGACCCCGCAGTCGCAGCGCCCGGCAGCACCCGCACCACGGTCCGGCTGCCCTCGGGCAGCCCGTCCAGGCGGGCCGCGGCGGCGTGCCGCAGCCGCCGACGTACCCGGTTGCGGGTCACGGCGTTGCCCACCGCCTTGGACACCACGAACCCGACCTGCGGCCCCCGCGGCCCGGAGGGGTCGGCGCGCAGGTGGGTCACCAGGAGTGCCTCGCCGCTCCCGGGCGAGCCGCCCGAGCCGC
>JAVEDG010000132.1 GCA_030841245.1 Actinomycetota bacterium | reverse complement strand
CCGCGTCTTTCCCCCCGACCTGCTCGACGGTGTGCACGGCCCGAGCGGCAGCGACCATGACTGGGGGCTGAAGGGCAGCCTGTGCGGGCGGGCTGTGACGACGCCCCGCGGCCGCGTGGTCGGCGGGTGCTCCGCGGTGAACGCCTGCTTCGCGCTGCGCGGGTCACCGCACGACTACGACATGTGGAACCTGCCCGGGTGGACCTTCGCCGATCTGCTGCCGAGCTTCGTCCGTCTCGAGAGCGATCAGGATTTCGGGTCGGCCGACTTCCACGGGGCGTCGGGTCCCGTCCCGGTCAGCCGGTGCGTCGGCGACCACCAGCAGTGCCTGATCGCGTCGGCGGTCACCCAGGCCCTTACCGACGCCGGTGATCCTCGCCGGCGGCCCGTTCCCGGACGGGGACGGCTGGCAGTTCTTCGTCGGGGCGGCCCTGCTGAAAGCCCAGGTCGCGCGGCACCGTCACGGACCACGTCGACTTCCGGTACTTCGAGGAGCCCGACGACATGGTGCGACTCCTCGAGGGCCTCGAACGGGCGTTGCTGCTGGCCGAGCATCCAGCCATCCGTGACCTGACCCGCGGCGCGACCCCCACCGTCCCGAACGGCGCGGATCGTGCGGCCCGGGTGCTCGACGCCGCCTGGACCTACCACCACCCGGTCGGCACCTGCGCCATCGGCACGGTCGTCGATGCTCGCTGCGAGGTCCAAGGCGTGACAGGCCTGTCAGTGGTCGACGCGTCGGTCATGCCCGACATCCCCTCGGCGAACACGCACCTGCCTGTCACTATGCTCGCCGAGCATGCCGCGGCCAACTTCCTGCGCGCCTGAGGAGGCCGGCGGCACGCCTGGAGCGGCCGCGTAGACATCCACGGCCGGGCAACCTTTGGGCGCTCACCGGCGTCCTCGGTGCAGCCAGTGGTCGACGACCGCCGCTCACGCATTCGGCCGCGGAGTCGATCGCCTTCGCTCGCAAGGAGGCAGTCACGTGAACGTAGTGATCAAGGGTCTCGCAGTCCTGACTTTCGGTGCTGTTTCAGCCTTGGCGCCCTGTTCCGCCGCCGGTGCCGCGGTCGAGCGGTCTGTGACGACCTTGGGCCTGCAGGGGCCGCTCGTCGACGCCGAGTTCTCGGCGACCGATCCGACTGGCTGCGTGGAGACGGATGTGTTCGTCGCAGCCAACAGCGGCACCGAGCAGGACCATCCCGGCACCGCCGCCGTGGGCGTCGCTTCGGTGAACATCTACCAGTACGACGCCTGCACGGACACGACCCTGCTGCAGGCCGTCGGGCTGAGGGACTCCTTCGGAGCTGGTGAGTTCACGGTCTCCAAGCGGCTGGACCGGGCTTCGCTGAACAGCACGATCAATGTGACCGACATCGACACGGGCAACGCGTTCGACGTGACCGTCAGCGTCGACTGGACGGGGTCAGGCGACACCATTCGCGATCACAGCAACACGAACGAGGTCTATCCGGGCTGCCACGTCATCAACCGCTGGAAGGGGTCCGGCCGCGCTGCGAACGCGTCCGGCATCATCTCGGTTGGTACCACGAACTTCACGCCGGACACGTCATCGGACGCCGAGATCGGCTTCGTCGTCGACGGCTTCGAGATCATGGGCTGCGCATAGCGGTTGAGGGCCCGCGCGTCGAGCGTGCGCCCGGCGACGGAAGGCCGCGATCGCGCGTCCACGAACCAGTGCTCGTCAGTTCTTGGACTCGAGCGCGGCAACGGCCTGCGAATCGAATCCCTTGACGATCAACCAGACGCCCAGCGAGAGCTCGAACACGGCAACAAGCAGGGCAGACATCCCAGCCAAGGCGCCATGCTGGTCGATCGCGCCGAACAGGATGGCGAGGTAGCCGATCACGAGCAGGGGCGCACCGACGATGCCGATCACGGACAGCCGTCGTGGCACCAGCCGTGACTGGTACAGCATCACGCCCAGCAGGAGGTCGCATACCGCCGGCATGAAGCTCTGCCCGAGGAGGAAGATCCGGTCGTAGAGGGCGACCAGCGCGTGGCTGGTGGCCAGCCCTCCTGTCCCTGCTCCGTTCTGACGCAGGGTCACGATCGACAAGAGGAACGCGACGCCGACGAAGATGGTGCCCGATTCCAGGATGCGGGCTGCCACGAGGCCAAGTGCGAAGGACTCGTTCTGCTTCTTGAGCATCGGGAACAGGATGACGGCCGTGGCGATGCCGGCGAGGGCGACCGTGATCTCGAGGAGGCCACCGACGACGGCGGCTGTGTCCGGTCCTGAACCGAGGACGTAGTTCGTCCCCTTGACCGAGTTGTACAGAGCGAGCGTGGGTATCGAGACAAAGGTGAGCACGTAGGCGATACCCGCTGCCAGCGAGATCCTTCTGTGCGAGGCCGCAACGGTGGTGCTCATACGGTTGCTTCGACCTCGTGGTCGACGTTTGCCGGGTGGAACACGCCGACGAATACGTAGCACGACCCCCCGATCAGAGCAGACAAGCCTGCCAGACGAATGAGGTTGGCGGTCGAAATCTTCATCGAGTTCTCCTTG
>JAVEDG010000462.1 GCA_030841245.1 Actinomycetota bacterium | reverse complement strand
ACACCCTTTCGACGACCGCGTGCTCGCCGGTGTTGACGCCCCACAAGGAGCGCTCCGACCCCTCCGGCATGGCGAGGTCCCGGGTGGGGATGGGGTGACCGTGGGGGTCGAAGCGGGGGTCACCCAGGAGCGAGGCGATGCGCTCCTCGAGTCGCTCGGACAGGACGTGCTCGAGGACCTCGGCCTCCGCGTGCACCTCGTCCCACGGGACACCCAGGGCCTCGGCCAGGTAGGTCTCGAGGAGGCGATGGTGCCTGATCACCTCGAGGGCGACCTGCCGCCCCGACGGCGTGAGGGAGGCTCCCTTATAGGGGGCGTGCATGACGAGCCCGAGCCCGGACAACCTCTTCAGCATGTTGGTGGCCGAGGCGGCGGTGACCCCCAGGCGGGCGGCGAGCGAGTTCGTCGACACGAGGGCCGGCTCGGCCCCCTCGCCCTGCTCCAGCAAGAGCGCCTTCAGGTAGTCCTCGGCAGCGGTCGTCATCTGCGTAGGCATAAACATAATTTAGCCGTGACTAATCTTTTTTTCAACCAGGGCCATGGGACGAGGGCGGCGGAGGCGCTCGTTACCCTTGACCGATGAGCCCGCTTCCCATGCGGCGCACGGAGCGCGTCGTTCTCGTGTCTCTTCTCGTGACCCTCGTCCTGGTGGTCCTGAAGTTCGTCGTGTGGCGCTCGACCTCGAGCCTGGCGGTCCTGTCGCAGGCACTCGATTCCGTGGTCGACCTCGTGGCCCTCGGGCTTCTTCTGATGGGCGTGCGGGTCGCAGCGAAACCGGCCGACTCCTCGCACCACTACGGTCACGCCAAGGCCGAGAACCTTGTTGCCTTCACGCAGACCTTGTTCATCGGCCTCGCCATGGGAGTGATCGCGGTCCAAGCCGTGAGAGAGCTCGCGGCCGGAGGCGGGGGGGCCGAGGCTCCGGTGTACGCCCTAGTGCTCCTCGGAAGCTCGGCACTCATCGACGCCGTGCGCATCTGGTTCCTCATTTCGGCCGGGAAGAGCGAAGGGTCGGCCGCGCTCATGGCGGGGGCCCTCAACATCGCCGGGGATCTGGGTACCGCGCTCGTCGCCCTGGTGAGCCTCCTATTCGTGAGGGCGGGGCACCAAAGCGCCGATGCCGTCGGCGCACTCTTGCTCGTCGTGTTCGTCGCTGCAGCCGGCGTGCGCGTTGGGAAAAGATCCGTCGACGTTCTGATGGACAGGGCGCCTGGTGCCATCGAAGCGATACGCGCCGCGGCCGCGAAAGCGCCGGGGGTCACCGAGGCTCGCCGGGTGCGCGTCAGAGGTTCCGGCAACCGGCTCTTCGCCGACGTCACCGTGGCGGCCGGCCGCACGACCTCGCTCGAGAGGGCACACGACATCGCCGAGGCGGTCGAGCAGAAGATCGCCGAGGTGGCCCCCGGGGCCGATGTGGTCGTGCACGTCGAACCAACGTCCGAGACAAGCGGTCTGGGTGAACGGGCTCACGGCGCGGCCACGCGGACGGAGGGGGTCCACGAGGTGCACAACGTCGTTGTGCACGCGTTCCAGGAGGACGGCAAGACCAGTCTGCACGTCACCCTTCATGCGAAAAGCGACCCCGGGATCTCGGTTCAGGAGGCGCACAACCTCTCGGAGCGGATCGAGCGATCGGTCACGGCCGAGCTGGGAGAAGACGTGCGCGTGGACACGCACATAGAGCCGCTGTCCCGGACCTCCCTCGGCACGGACGTGACGGCCGGACGGCCCGACATCGTGAAGAGGGCCGAGGATCTAGCGCTCGAAGAACCCGACGTCCTCGACTGTCACGAGGTGCTCATCACCTCCGTCGACGGAGAGCTCTCCCTGGTAGCGCACGTGCGCGGGCGGAACAGTCTCCCTTTGGATCGCATGCACGACGCCGCTAACCGGATCGAGAAAGGACTGCACGCCGCGTTCCCAGAGGTCGGCTCGGTGTTGATCCACTTCGAGCCTGCCTGATCCGCTATCTCCGCCTGACCACCAACAACAAGAGGAGCGCCAGCACCACGCCCGACCCCAGAGCCACGACGGACCCCCACCGAGCGATCCCTCCCGAGCCCGTCATGTTCTGCGAATGCCACACGAGGTGCGGGATCGAGAAGACCAGCCACGTGAAAAGAGAGATTCGGATCACGCGCTTGTCGCCCGTCAGCGCTGCGATGCCCATCAGTGCCGCGAAGCCGACGTAGAAGCTTCCGACATCGCGCACGAGATGTTCGTTGTAAGGCGGGATCTGAGCGACCCAGTGCTGACCCAGCCCGGGGAAGTCGGCGAAGAAGGAGTGAGGCCAGAAGAGGGCCCATACCCCCGGAAAGGCGGCCGAGGCCGCGAGGACCAGGACGCCCAAGCGGATCCCCCCGCCCGTCTTACGCTGGTCCATCAAGCTCGATCTGATCACCAGGTGACCCTAGGCGAGTATCCCCGGGCGCCACAAACAGCCCGCAACGTCAGTCGGGGTCGACCACGGTGGCCCGGTCGTCGGCACGTTCGTTGGAGTCGGCCGGCCCTTCGGGGGACACGTGGGGCTCGGCGGTGCTGCCCTGGCCACCGGAATCCCGAGACACGGCGTGCGACCCTTCTTCCGGCCGGTCCTGACTCGTCGTGCCCTCCTCGGAGCCGGACTCCTGGGCCGGGCCGTCGGTGGGGCGGTCCTTCTGTGCTTGGTCCGATCCTTCGCTGTCGGCGTGAGTGCCCACGGGCGTCCTTTCCGCTCGGCTAAGGGGAGGGGAAACCTAGCCGACGTTCACCTCGCGGACGTGATAGCCGGTCGCCCCGGACGGGTGG
>JAVEDG010000094.1 GCA_030841245.1 Actinomycetota bacterium | reverse complement strand
CGGTGTCGAGATCGGCGAGGCCCGCCTGGACCTGGCCGACCTGACCGGGCGAAGCGACAACGTCGGCAGCTCCCTGGACTCCTACACCCGTCAGGCCTACACGAGCGGGCTGCTGATGGGCGAGGGGGCGCAGGCCGAGGACCTCGTCCTCGTCGGCCGGAGCCTGGACACCGCGATAGTCCGTGCCAAGAACCGGCTCGCCTACCTGATCGGCCAGCAGAACGCAGCCCGGGCGGACTACGGGCGCGACGCCGCGGTCTACCGGGCCGCGCAGCGCCGCCTCTCGCACGCCAACGAGCGGCTGCTCGCGCTGGCCCGGGAGCGGTCGCAGGCCCTCCAGCAGGTGCGTGCCGCCGGTCCCGGTGCCATCCGGTTGAACCAGGCGCAGATCGCGCAGTCCGGGTCGCTCGGGGCACAGATCCTAGCCGCGTCGGCGCGGCTGCGGGCCACCGGCCGGACCGTGCAGGGCACGGGGACCTACATCGTCCCCGACAGCTCGCACCAGGTCACGTCGCCGTTCGGGATGCGGTTCCACCCGATCCTGCACATCTGGGAGCAGCACACGGGCACCGACTTCGCCCCGGGTGACGGGCTGATCCGGGCCGCCGACCGCGGTCGCGTGCTGTTCACCGAGTCGGTGACCGGGGACGGGAACTTCACCTGCATCGACCACGGCGTGGACCAGGGCAAGAGCGTCGTCACCTGTTACGCCCACCAAGCCAAGTTCCTCGTGCGCCCGGGCCAGAAGGTCCAGCAGGGCCAGGTCATCGGCGTGGTCGGTGCGACCGGCTACGCCACCGGCCCGCACCTGCACTTCGAGGTGCGCCTCGACGGCGTCCCGGTCGACCCCATGAAGTTCCTGCCCTGAGGGCCGCGGGTCAGGTGGCGGTGATCACACCGGCGGCGAGCAGGATGACGAGTGCGCCGCCGAGGACGACGCGGTAGGGCACGAACGCCGCGATCGAGTGGTGTGCGACGAAGCGCAGCAGCCACGCGATGCTCGCGTAGGCCACGACGAAGGACACGACGGTCCCGACGATGAGCGCTGACACTGACACGTGCTGGCCCACCGCGTCCTTGAGCTCGAACAACCCGGCCCCGACCAGGGCCGGGATCGACAGGAAGAAGGACAGCCGGGTCGCCGCGACCCGGTCCAGCCCGCGCAGCAGGCCGGCGCTGATCGTGGCCCCGCTGCGCGAGATGCCAGGAACGAGTGCGATGCACTGCACGGCGCCGATGACCAGCGCGTCGGTGATGTTGGTGGTCCGCTCACCGCGCGTCTGGGTGGCCCGCTTCTCGGCGTACAGCATCACCGCGCTCCACGCGATCAGGGCGATGCCGACCACCCACAGGCTCCGCAGCGGGCCGGAGATGAGGTCGCGGGCGAGGAAGCCCACGACGGCGATCGGCAGCGAGCCCCAGATGACGAACCAGGCGAAGCGGTAGTCGAACGTGCCGCGCACCTCGGCGCGCACCAGGCCCCTCCCCCATGCCGACACGATGCGCAGGATGTCCTTGAGGAAGTACACGATCACAGCGGCGATCGCGCCGACCTGGATGATCGCCGTGAACGCCGTCACACCGTCGTCGTCGATCGGCAGGCCGAGCATCTTCTCGACGATCGTGAGGTGGCCGGTGCTGGACACGGGCAGGAACTCCGTCAGGCCCTCGACCACTCCGAGCAGCGCGGCCTGGGCGAGGCTGATGTCCACCACGGCTCAGCCCGCCAGCGCGGCGGACTCGACCGCGTCGACCATGAAGCGGAGGGACGCGGTCCGTTCCTCCAGGGAGCCGCCGTAGGACGCGACGCTGAGCGTCGTGACTCCGGCGTCCGCATAGGCCTGCAGCCGGTCCCGGATCCGGTCCGGCGGCCCGATCAGCGAGGTGCGGTCGATGAACTCGAACGGCACGGCGGCGGCCGCGTCACGGGGCGCCTTGGCCAGATAGAGGTCCTGGACCTGGGCCGCCTCCGTCCCGTAGCCCATGCGAACGGCCAGCCGGTTGTAGAAGTTCTGCTCGCGGCTGCCCATGCCGCCAAGATAGAGCGCGGCGTACTGGCGCAGTGGCGCGGCGCATGCCTCGAGATCCTTGCCGACGACGACGGGGACGGTGGGGACGACGTCGAAGCCCGCCATCGTCGCGCCGGCCTTGTCGCGGCCGGTCCGCAGGTGCCCGAGCAGGTCGTCGGCGAACTCGGGAGCGAAGAAGATGGCCAGCCAGCCGTCGGCGATCTCGCCGGTGAGCTCGAGGTTCTTGGGCCCGATCGCGGCCAGGTAGATCGGGATGTGCTCGCGGACCGGGTGCACGGTCAGTCGCAGCGGCTTGCCCGGACCGCCGGGCAGCGGGATCGTCCAGTGCTCGCCCTCGTGCTGCACCGTCTCGCGGCGCAACGCCGAGCGGACGATCGACACATACTCCCGGGTGCGGGCCAGGGGCTTGTCGAACCGGACGCCGTGCCACCCCTCGGAGACCTGCGGTCCGGACACGCCCAGCCCGAGCCGGAACCGTCCACCGGAGAGGGAGTCGAGGGTCGCGGCGGTCATCGCGGTCAGCGCGGGGGTGCGCCCGGGGATCTGGAAGATCGCCGACCCGACGTCGATCCGCTCGGTCTGCGCCGCCACCCAGGCGAGCACGGTCGCAGCGTCCGAGCCGTAGGCCTCGGCCGCCCAGACCACCGAGTAGCCCAGGCGGTCCGCCTCCCGGGCCAGCGCGAGGTTGTCCTTGTCGTTGCCGGAGCCCCAGTAGCCCAGGTTCACGCCGAGTCGCATGACCCGCGACCCTATCCGTGCGGCGGACGCTAGATTTCCTCGCCATGGAACAGCGTCGGGTCGGCCGGTCGGGTCTGCAGGTCTCGCGGCTGGGCCTGGGCACCATGACCTGGGGCCGGGACACCGACGAGCACGAGTCGGCGGACCAGCTCAAGGCCTTCCTCGAGGCCGGCGGAACCCTTC
>JAVEDG010000019.1 GCA_030841245.1 Actinomycetota bacterium | reverse complement strand
TCGCGTGGTCGCCCAGTGAGCCGAGCACCGTGCCCAGCCGCCCCGCGTCACTCGGCAGCTTGGCGAACACCGCGTCCAGGACGTCGTTGAACCTCGCGATCCGGGCCAGCTCGGGCTCCTGGCTCTTGCTGTACGTCGCGAACATCGCGGCGCCGGCGCCGTGCAGCTCCTGGTTGCCCGCCGGGATGACGACCGTTGTGTTGCCCTTCTTGTCGCTGCGGGTGATGTCGACGTCGACGTTCACCCGGACCCCACCGACCGAGTCGACCAGCTTGGCCAGCGCGGCCTGGTCGAGGACGAGGTGGTGCTGGACCGAGACCCCTAGGAGGTCGGTCAACGCGTTGGACGCCGCGTCGGCGCTCGGCAGCGTGACCGTCTCGCCGAAGGGCATCGTGCCGGATCCGACGGCATCCACCACAAGCCGCGACGGGATCAGCACGCCGGACGCCTGGTTCTTCGAGATCCCGATCAGCGCGGAACCGGTGGCGACCCCGTCGGGTCCCACCACCTGCAGCAGCAACGTCTGCTGCTTGGGCACCGCCGTGTCGGTCGTCGTCGTGGTGCCGCCCGACCCGTGCAGCGTCAGGAAGAGCACGAGCGCGACGATCAGCAGCAGAGCGACCACCGGCGCGGCGTACAGCAGCCAACGCAGCCGGCGCTTGCGCTCGGCCTCGGCCCTCGCCCTGCGCAGCTCTGTCCGGTGCCGCCGGACGACGATGGTCTGGCCCCCTGTCGCCGGGGGCTGGGTGATCTGCCGGGACCGCGGGATGGTGGCGCGCGCCGCACCGCCGGCTTCGGCCGGCGAGGGGACGTCGGGCGGGCCGGGCCGGGCGTGGCGGTGCCCGCGCGCGACCTGCTGGGGTGGCGAGGCGTCGACTACGCGGCCCTGCACCACCGGCCGGTCGACAGGGGGAACCGGTACGACGGTCTGCTCGGGCTCGATCTCGTCAGGGAGGTCGTCGCCCGGCCGCCTGTGGCGGCCGCTCATGACGGGTCCCGGTAGAGCCGCCACTTGGCGATGTACTGCACGACACCGTCCGGCACGAGGTACCAGACCGGCAGCCCGCGCCGGACCCGGTCGCGGCACGCACTGGATGAGATCGACATGGCGGGGACCTCGAGGAGGCTGACCCGCGACTCGGGCAGCCCGACACCGGAGAGGGTGTGGCCCGGCCGGGTCACCCCGATGAAGTGCGCCAGCTCGAACAGCTCGTCGACGGACTTCCAGTCCAGGATCTGCGCCAGCGCGTCGGCGCCGGTGATGAAGAACAGGTCCGTGTCGGGTCCGCGCTGCTCCCGCAGCTCGCGCAGGGTGTCGATCGTGTACGTCGTGCCCGGGCGGTCCAGGTCGACCCGGCTCACCGTGAAGTCGGGGTTGGAGGCGGTGGCGATCACGGTCATCAGGTAGCGGTGCTCCCCGGTGGTGACGACGGTGTCGGACTTCTGCCAGGGCTGCCCGGTCGGCACGAACACGACCTCGTCGAGCTCGTACCGGGCCGCCACCTCGCTGGCCGCGACGAGGTGACCGTGGTGTACCGGGTCGAAGGTGCCACCCATGACACCGAGTCGACTCCGCCGCACAACCACACCTCGACACTAACGGTCGAGACCTGAACCGAAGCGCAAGTCAGGCGTCGGCGATGCGTTGCTCCCCGGCGTACGCCGTGAGCCGGCCCGACCGGACGAAGCCCAGCAGCGTCAGCCCGAACTCGCTCGCGACGGACACTGCCAGGCTGGATGGCGCCGAGACCGCGGCGACCACCGGGATCCCTGCGGACACGGCCTTCTGCACGATCTCGAAGGAGACCCGCCCGCTGACGCAGAGCAACGTCTCGCGCAACGGCAGCTCCCCGCGCAGCAGCGCCCATCCGACGAGCTTGTCGACAGCGTTGTGCCGACCCACGTCCTCGCGCACCGCGAGCACCTCGCCGGATGTCGAGAACAGCCCGGCGGCGTGCAGCCCACCGGTGCGGTCGAACACGCGCTGTTGCTGACGCAGCAGGTCCGGCAGCCCGGCGACCACGCGAGCGGCCACCGTGGGCCCCTCCGGCAGCACCGATGCACCGCGGATCCGCAGCGACTCGAGGCTGCCCTTGCCGCAGACGCCGCACGAGCTCGAGGTCACCAGCCCTCGGGTGAGCTGGTCGAGGGTGGCCGTGTCGGCCACCCCTGGCTCGAGGTCGACCGTGACGACGTTGTACCGCTGCTCCTCGTCCAGCAGCGGGTCGACGCAGTAGCGGATCGCGGCGATGTCGTCGACCGAGCGGACGATGCCCTCGCCGTGCAGCAGGCCGGCCGCGAGCTCGAAGTCCGCACCGGGCGTGCGCATCGTGACGGCCAGCCGGCGAGCCCCCAGCCGTAGCTCCATCGGCTCCTCGGTGACCAGCGACTCCTCGCGGTAGTGAGCGGGCTCGTCCGGCCGTACGACGAACGCCCGGGCCCGGCTGGTCGCGCCGGGCCGCGCTCGCGAGACGTGGGTCAGGCCGGCGTTCGTCAGCGGTCCTTACCGAAGGTCAGGGTGATCAGCAGCAGGAGGGTGAGTCCGACGAAGGCGCCCACCCCGTCGGCCCACGGCGGCACCGGAAGACTGATGCCCTTCTCCGCTGCCAGCAGGTGCACGACACCAGCGCTCATGTCGGCGGCTCCAGGGCTCGGGCGGTCCGCGCGGACCGGTCGGCGGGCACTTTCGGTGATCAGTGTGACATGGCCGGATCGGTCAGGAGCAACGACACCGGACGCACATCGGGGACCGCTCCGCACGGCTCAGAAAGGCCGGACCCCGCCCGCCGGCATCAATGCCGGGACCAGGCTGTCCGTCGCCCGCAGCTGGAAGGTCGTGCGGTCGACGACCTCCAGCCCGCTCACCCGCCAGGCCGGCAGGTCCGCGCTGATGCGGTGCTCGCCCCAGAGGCGCAGTGCGAGCGCGGCGGCGTCCTCGAGCTCGCGGGCCTCCTCCCAGTAGCGCAGCTCGGCGCGGTCCTCGGCGTACCGGGCCGTGAGCAGGAACGGGCGTTCGTGGGCGAGCCGCTCGAGGGCGGCCTTGATGTCTCCGGCTGCGACGGCGGCGCCGGAGACGGTCAGCGTGACGTGCCACATCGCGATCGGCTCGCGGCGCCGCGGCCGACCGTTCTGGGGTTCCATGTCGGCCTCCTCCCGCGAGTGTCAGTGGCGCAGCAGGGCGAGGTCGTCACGATGGATGACCTCGCGGCTGTACGCCGAGCCCAGCTCCCGCCCCAGGTCACGTGTCGATCGACCGAGCAGGGCGGGAAGCTCCGTCGAGTCAAAGTTGACCAGCCCCCGGGCCACCGCGTGACCGTTTTCGTCGAGAAGGTCGACCGGATCACCCGCCTGGAACGTGCCGGAGACGCTGGTGACTCCGGCCGGGAGCAGGGAGGCCCGACGCTCGACGACCGCACGCACGGCTCCGTCGTCGAGCGTGAGACGTCCCTGGGGGGTGCTCGCATGGGCCAGCCAGAGCATCCTGGTGCTCATCCGGCGTCCGGCCGGGTGGAAGTAGGTCCCGTTCGCCGACCCGGCGAGCACGTCACCGGCGGAGGTCGCGGCCGCCACGACCGTCGCGATGCCGGCGGCCGAGGCGATCCGGGCCGCCTCCAGCTTGGTGACCACCCCGCCCGTGCCGAGCGCGCCGGCGGACCTCGGGCCAACCGAGATGCCGGTCAGGCTCTTTTCGTCCAGGACCTCGTCGAGGCGCCGTGCTCCCGGCCGGCGTGGGTCACCGTCGAAGATGCCGTCCACGTCCGAGAGCAGTACCAGCAGGTCGGCATGCACCAGGTGGGCCACGAGGGCGGCGAGCCGGTCGTTGTCGCCGAAGCGGATCTCGTCGGTCGCCACGGTGTCGTTCTCGTTCACCACCGGGACCGCGCCCATGGCCAGCAGCCGGTAGAGCGTCCGCTGGGCGTTGCGGTAGTGCCCCCGACGTACGACGTCGTCGGCGGTCAGCAGGACCTGACCGACGGTGAGTCCGTGCCGCGCGAAGGCCTCCGTGTAACGGTGCACCAGCAGGCCCTGGCCGACGCTCGCGACCGCCTGCTGGGTGGCCAGGTCGCGAGGCCGCTGGGTGAGCCCGGCCGGCGCCAGCCCGGCTGCGATCGCTCCGGAGGACACGAGCACGATCTCGCGCCCGCCGGTGCGCGCACCGGCGAGCACGTCGACGAGAGCGCCCAGGCGTCGACCGGACAGGCCGCCTCCGACCGTCGACAGCGACGAGGAGCCGACCTTGACGACGACCCGTCTGGCGGCGCGGACCCGGTCGGCCCGATCCATCAGTGCCCGTCGAGTCGCAGATCGGTGCCGCGAGGGCCGTGCAACAGCTCTGCCCCCGCGCGAAGCGTGGGCTCCCAGTCGAAGACGACGGCCCGCTCACCCTCGCCGATGACCACCGCGTCCCCCGGCCGGGCGCCGGCCTCGAGCAAGGCGTCCTCCACCCCGAGCCGTGCGAGCCGGTCCGCGAGATAGCCGACGGCCTCGTCGTTGGAGAAGTCGGTCTGGCGGACCCAGCGCGTCGGCTTGGTGCCCTCGACCAGGAACCGCTCGCCCTCCTTGCGCACCGCGAAGCCGGTGTCGTCCACGGCTGGTGGCCGCAGCACGATGCGGGCCACCTCCGGCTCCGCGTCGGCCTCCCGGGCCCGCAGCACGCGCCCGGCCATGGCGAAGGCCAGCTCCCGCAGCCCCTCGTGGGTCACCGCGCTGATGACGAAGACCGCCAGCCCCCGCGCCTCGAGGTCGGGGCGGACCATCTCGGCGATCTCGCGGGCGTCGGGGACGTCCGCCTTGTTCAGCGCCACGATGCGCGGGCGGTCACCCAGCCCGCCGTACGCCGAGAGCTCGGCCTCGATCACGTCGAGGTCGGTCACCGGGTCGCGACCGGGCTCGATGGTCGCCGCGTCGATCACGTGCACCAGGACGCTGCACCGCTCGACGTGGCGGAGAAACTCCAGGCCCAGCCCCTTGCCCTCGCTGGCGCCCGGGATCAAGCCGGGGACGTCGGCGACGGTGAACCGGACCTCGCCCGCCTCGACGACGCCCAGGTTGGGCACCAGGGTGGTGAACGGGTAGTCGGCGATCTTCGGTCGGGCGGCGGACAGCGCCGCCACCAGGCTCGACTTGCCGGCCGACGGGAAGCCGACGAGGGCGACGTCGGCCACGGTCTTGAGCTCGAGCACGAGCTCGAGCGCGTCGCCCGGTTCGCCCAGGAGGGCGAATCCGGGAGCGCGGCGCCGCGAGGAGGCCAGCGCCGAGTTCCCGAGGCCGCCTCGGCCGCCCCGGGCGGCCACGTAGCGCGTCCCGGCGCCGACCAGGTCCGCGATCACCTCGCCGTCCGCGGCCTTGACCACCGTGCCGCTGGGGACGGGCAGCACCATGTCCACCCCGTCCGCACCGCTGCGGTTCCCGCCCTGCCCCGGACGGCCGCTGGTGGCTCGCCGGTGCGGGGTGTGGTGGTAGTCGAGCAGCGTGGTCGTGCTCGGGTCGACGAGCAGGACCACGTCGCCGCCCCGGCCGCCGTCGCCGCCGTCAGGCCCGCCGAGCGGCTTGAACTTCTCGCGGTGCACGGACACACATCCGTTGCCGCCGTCGCCGGCTGACACGTTGAGGACCACCCGGTCAACGAACGTGGTCATGCGCGCTCCCGCGGCAACACTCGGGCCTCCTACCAGACCACGCAAGGAAACAGAACACGGCGAGCCGGTGACCGGCCCGCCCTCAGGTACAGCTGCTGCGACCGCCCGGCCGGGGCGGAGCCCGAAGACCTACTCGGCCGGGACGATGCTGATGACCTTGCGGCCGCGCCGACGTCCGAACTCCACTGACCCGGCGATCAGGGCGAACAGGGTGTCGTCGCTGCCGCGCCCGACGTTCAGACCGGGGTGGAAGTGCGTCCCCCGCTGCCGGACGATGATCTCGCCGGCGTTGACCAGCTGGCCGCCGAAGCGCTTCACGCCGAGCCGCTGCGCGTTGGAGTCGCGCCCGTTGCGGGTGGACGAGGCGCCCTTCTTGTGTGCCATCTCTGGTGCTCCTGCTGCTCGATCTCGGGTGGTCTCGGTGTCTAGGCGGACGCGGTGCTGGCCGATTCGGTGCTGGCCGATTCGGTGCTCGACTCGTCAGCGGCTGCCTTCTTGCCGGCGGACCGGCTCTTCGCCGAGACCTCGACCACCTTGACCTGGGTCAGGCGCTGGCGGTGGCCTTGACGCTTGCGATATCCGGTCTTGTTCTTGTACTTCAGGATCTCGATCTTGGGGCCCTTGGTGGCGGCCACGACCTCGACCGTGACGATGGCCTTGGCCAGGGCGGCCTTGTCACTGGTGACCTTCTCGCCGTCGACCAGAAGCAGGACCGGGAGCTGCACCGACGCGCCCGGCTCGGCATCGACCCGGTCGATCTCGAGGACGTCACCGACGGCGACCTTCTCCTGGCGGCCACCTGCGCGGACGATCGCGTACACCGCGGACTCGCTTTCTTCGCTCTTCGGGACCCGCCGCGGGCGCCGGAACCGGCGCAGGCGGGCGTGGCGCAACTGACGTGCGCCGGTCAAGGGTACGAACGCGAGCGGGAGGCGGTCAAACCGGCGGGTCCGACCGGGGCCCTCCCGTCCAGGCTCGGAGCTCCCTGAAACGGGCGCGGAGCCTGCTCAGCCAGAGGCAGCCCGCGACCGGCGGCGCCTGGACCTGGGCACCTCCTCGACCGGGTCGCTGTCCAGCGTCGGCGCCTCCACCGGGTCCTCGACCGCCGCCGGTGCCGACGCCAGCTCGGGCTGCGCGGGCTCCTCGACGTCGGAGGAACCGGAGCCGTGCTTGGCGGCCGGTTTGTCGCGCCCGCGATCCGGTGCGTCCCGGCGGCCCCTGCCTCCGCGGCGCTCGTCGCCGGCCGGCTTGATGTCGACCGGCTCGGAGGAGATCTTCACGCCGCGGCCGTTGCAGCAGTCACAGGTCTCGGAGAAGGCCTCGAGAAGGCCCTGGCCGACGCGCTTCCGGGTCATCTGGACCAGCCCGAGCGAGGTGACCTCGGCCACCTGGTGCTTGGTGCGGTCGCGCCCCAGGCACTCGACCAGACGCCGCAGCACCAGCTCCCGGTTGCTCTCCAGGACCATGTCGATGAAGTCGATCACGATGATCCCGCCGATGTCGCGCAGCCGGAGCTGGCGCACGACCTCCTCGGCCGCCTCGAGGTTGTTCTTGGTCACGGTCTCCTCGAGGTTGCCGCCGGACCCGGTGAACTTCCCGGTGTTGACGTCGATCACGACCATCGCCTCGGTCCGGTCGATCACGAGGTAGCCGCCGCTCGGCAGCCAGACCTTGCGGTCCAGGGCCTTGCTGATCTGCTCGTCGACGCGGTGAGCGCTGAAGATGTCCTCGTCGTCGGTCCACCGGGACAGCCGCTCACGCAGGTCAGGGGCGACGTGGCCCACGTAGGGCTCGAGCATCTCCCAGGCGTCGTCGCCGGAGACGACGAGCTTGCCGAAGTCCTCGTTGAAGATGTCGCGTACCACGCGGATGGTGAGGTCCGGCTCGCCGTAGAGCAGAGACGGGGCCGAGCTCTTCTTCGCCTTCTTCTCGATGTCCTCCCACTGCGCGGACAGGCGGGCCACGTCGCGAGCCAGCTCGTCCTCGCTCGCGCCCTCGGCCGCCGTACGCACGATCACGCCGGCCTCGTCGGGGACGATCTTCTTCAGGATCGTCTTGAGCCGGCTGCGCTCCGTGTCGGGCAGCTTGCGGCTGATCCCGGAGGCGTTGCCATGCGGCACGTACACCAGATGGCGGCCGGACAGCGCGATGTGGCTGCTCAACAGGGCGCCCTTGT
>JAVEDG010000392.1 GCA_030841245.1 Actinomycetota bacterium | reverse complement strand
CGTCAAGCCCGGCAAGGCGGTGGCCAGGGGCACCTCGGTCGACGTCCGGTACGCGAGCGGGAGCAACAAGGTGCCCGGCGTGGTCGGGAAGACCCGTGACGAGGCGCGCAACATCCTCCAGCAGGCGGGCTTCACCCCCGACGAGCAGCCGCGGCAGGCCAACAAGCCCGCGGACACCATCGTGGACCAGAGCCCGACGGCAGGGGCCGAGCAACGGCTCAACTCGACCGTGACCATCTACTACGCGACGCCGCCGCCCACCACCTCTACGCCGACCACCTCACCGCCGACCACCCCGACGTCGACCAGCACGCTCCCGACCAGCGGACCCGGCTAGCCGCGCTGCGCCGCGACACCGACCACGGGGCCGAGCCCGACGCTGCGCGCCGGCGCCTGGTCGTCACCGCAGTCGACCAGCCAGTTGGCCAGCATGCGGTGCCCGCCCTCGGTCAGCACAGACTCCGGGTGGAACTGCACTCCCTCGACCGCGAGCTCGCGGTGCCGCAGGCCCATCACCACGTCCCCCGTCCACGCGGTCGTCTCGAGCAGGTCCGGGACGGTGCCGGGCACGACGGCCAACGAGTGGTAGCGCGTGGCCCGCAGCGGCGACGGCAGGCCGTCGAACACGCCGCGGCCCTCGTGGACCACCGGGCTCGTCTTGCCGTGCAACAGCTCCGGGGCACGACCCACGGTCGCGCCGAACGCGACCGCGATGGCCTGCATGCCGAGGCAGACACCGAAGACGGGGACACCGGATCGCGCGCCGGCCCGGACCAGCTCGATGCTGCTGCCCGCGCGCTCGGGGGTGCCCGGGCCGGGGCTCAGCAGCACGCCGTCGTAGCCGGGCACGTCCGCGGCTCCGACTTCGTCGTTGCGCCGCACCGTGCACTGTGCGCCGAGCTGGGCGAGGTACTGCACCAGGTTGAAGACGAAGCTGTCGTAGTTGTCGACGACGAGCACCGAGGTCATGGCGCGGCTGCGCCCTGGCTGTTGCTGACGGTGACGTCGAGGAACGGCAGCACGCCCTCCGCCCACGGGAAGACGACGGTGAACAGGAAGAGCACCATGATTAGGAACGCCACCAGCGAGATCGCCGCACGGACCCACGTGTTGCCCGGCAGGTTACGCCAGATCCAGGGGTAGATCACGCGCGCTCCCGCAGCGGCGGGTGGCCGTCGAACCTGAACCGGGCTTCCATGAGGTGCCCCTCGATGATCAGCCGGTGGGTGTGCCCCCAGCGGGGGTCGCACGTGGTGAGGGTGATCAGCCGTTTGGTCGGTGTGGCCTTCGGCTTGCCCGGCACCGGATCGATCACCCAGACGTCGGTCGGGTCCACGAGGAAAGTCTTGTCGACGACGTAGGTGTACCAGTGCCGCGCGGTCTCGACGTACAGGGCGTCACCGACCTTGACCTGGTCGAGGTAGGCGAACGGCTCGCCGTGGGTAGCCCGGTGGCCCGCGACGGCGAAGTTTCCGACCTGGCCGGGAATGGCCGTGCCGACGTAGTGGCCCACTCCCTCGGCGAGCTCCGCATCGCCGGTCCCCTGCACGACGGGGACGTCGAAATGCTTCCCCAGCCGCGGGATGCGCAGGAACGCGAAGCCCCTGCCGAAGTCGACCGGACCGACCGAACCGTCGGTCGGCTGGCGTGGACCGTTGCGCCAGTCCTCGCGGATCTGGTCGGCGATGCGGCCCTGCGCCCGGTCCGCCTCGAGGTTGGTCCACCACAGCTGGTAGGCGAGGAAGAGCAGCAGCACCACCCCGATGGTGATGAGCAGCTCGCCGACACCACGCATCGCCGATCGGGTCACACTCATGCGGCCGCCTTCGCGTGGACGAGGTCGAGTGAGCCGTCGTAGCCGGGCAGGCGCACCGACGTCAGGCTCGCGGTCTGGTATCCGAGACCGTAATGATCGGCGTAGTAGCGGAAGAGCTGAACGTCCGGCGAGCCGTCGAGCGCCTGCGCCAGCCGGTCCGGGTCGCCGATCGCCGTGATCGTGTACGGCGGCGAGTAGACCCGCCCGGCCAGGATGAGCGTGTTCCCCACGCAGCGCACGGCGCTGGTGTTGACTGCCCGCTGGTCCATGATCTGCATTGCCTCGGCGCCGCCGGCCCACAGCGCGTTGACCACTGCCTGCACGTCCTGCTGGTGCACCACGAGGTCGTCGGGGCTGGTGCCCGACGGCAGCATCCGGTCGGCGGAGCGCGGCGCGTCGGAGAGCGTCACCGACGTCCCCGGCCCCTGCACCGGGGTCGTCCCGGCGACCCGCGAGAGCGCGACGGCGCGGCGGTGCTCGGCCCGGACCCGCCCGTCCTGCTGTGCAGCCTGGTTGGTGGCGGCGTCGATCTCGGCCTGCAACCGGTCGATCCGGTCGTTGGCGTCGCGCAGCCGGGCCTCCTCGGCCTGGATCAGGTCGGGCAGGTCGCTGCGGCTGCCCCGCAGGTCCTGACCCTTGGACACCCCTGCGCTGGTGGCGAAGAGGAGTCCGGCCAGCGCGAAGGCTCCGGGCGCAGCAATCCGCCATCCGCCTTGCACTCGCCCTCCCTTCACCCTCCCTCGCCCGGCCGGACCAACGAGTGCCCGCAGGATTCTGGCCACCCCAGGTGCTCGGGCGGCCGCTGCGACTACGCTAACTGACGATCCACGACCCGCGAAGGTGCCCGGAGTCGTCCCGGGCCCGGTCCGACGGAGGAGTGTTCCGTGCCCAAGTCCCGTATCCGTCGCCGGAGCGCGTTCACGCCACCACGGGAGCGGACCAAGGCGGTCCGGGTCGGCAGCCCACGCTGGTTGGTGCCGCTCATGGTCGGGTCCATGATCGCCGGCCTGGTCTGGGTGGTCGTCTACTACGTGACCCAGACCGAGTGGCCGATCCAGAGCCTGGGCAACTGGAACATGCTGATCGGCTTCGCGCTGATCGCCTTCGGCTTCGGGTTGTCCACCCGCTGGAAGTAGCTCGGCGCTGCGGGAGGCCGCCGTGGGTTCCCGACACACAACGCTGACCTGCGGAAACACACGCATGTAAGTCGTCCACATGAGTTATCCCCAGTGTGGACAACCGGTCGTCAGGGCGCGAGGGTCGCGGTCCGCCACGCGATCAGTGCCAGCACGGCCAGGGCCACCAACGCCAGGCCGGCGAGCTGGGCCAGGCTACGGCGCCGCTCGGGGGCGTAGGCGATCACGGCGGCGCCCAGGCAGCCGGTGACCAGCCCGCCGATGTGGGCCCGCCAGTCGATGCCGGCGGCCAGGAAGCCGTAGACGAAGTTGATCACCAGCAGCCCGATCAGCCCGCTGCTGTCCCGGCCGAGCTTGCGGTTGACCACGAGGAACGCGCCGAGCAGCCCGAAGACGGCTCCCGAGGCGCCCAGCGAAGCCAGGCGGGGGTCGCTGAACGCGTACGACGCGGCGCTCCCGCCGATCGCGGAGAGCAGGTAGAGGCCGCCGTACCGCAGCCGGCCCAGCGAGGCCTCCAGCGGGGGGCCGAACAGGTAGAGACCGAGCATGTTCAGCGCGATGTGCAGCACGCCCCCGTGCAGGAACGTGGCGGTGAGCAGCCGGTAGTACTCACCGTTGTTGACCGCGTAGGGGTACTCGTCGAAGCGCGGGGTCACGCTCGAGCTGACCTGCTGCAGCACGAACGCCACCACGTTGACCGCGATGATCACCTTCGTGACGTAGCCGGGGTTGCCGGTGACCCGCCCGCCGAAGACGGTGCGCGCCCGGCGTACGCCCTGGTTGCCCTTGCGCACGCACTCGGGGCACTGGAAGCCGACGGCGGCGTCGACCATGCAGGACGGGCAGATCCGCCGGTTGCAGCGCACGCAGCGGATGTGCGCCTCGCGGTCCGGGTGCCGGTAGCAGGTGGCGGACTCCCCGCCGGCGCCCGGCTCGTCGACGGTCGAGGAGTCGGTCACGGCAGGCCGGTCAGCCCGTGCGCCGCTCGACCACCACGGACTCGATCACGACGGCCTCGACCGGGCGGTCCATGGCGCCGGTGCCGGTGCCGGCGATGGCATCGACCACCTCACGGCTGGTGCCGTCCGTGACCTCGCCGAAGATCGTGTGCTTGCGGTCGAGGTGGGGCGTCTTGGTCACCGTGATGAAGAACTGGGACCCGTTCGTGCCCGGGCCGGCGTTGGCCATCGCGAGCAGGTAGGGCCGGTCGAAGGACAGCTCGGGGTGGAACTCGTCGGCGAAGCGGTAGCCGGGGCCGCCGGTGCCGCTGCCCAGCGGGTCACCACCCTGGATCATGAACCCGCTGATCACCCGGTGGAAGACGGTCCCGTCGTAGAGCGCGGCCTTGCTCTTCTCCCCGGTGCGGGGGTCGGTCCACTCGCGCGTGCCCTCGGCCAGCTCGGTGAAGTTCGCGACCGTCTTGGGGGCGTGGTTCGGGAAGAGCCGGAGCTCGATGTCGCCGCGGTTGGTCTTCAGCGTCGCGTAGAGCTCCTCGGCCACTGGGCTGCCTTTCGTTCCTGAGGTTCGGGTCGCCGGGCGCGGCGCGCCTTCATCCTCGCACGGCCGGTCACGGCGCGCAGACGGCGGTTTCGCCAACGGTTTCGCCTTCCCGCCGCTGGGCAGGAGCCAAAGGTCCCCGGGGTGGACCCGCTCCGTCGGTGTCCCGCCCGGGATGAGCATCTCCCGACACCAACTCGAGACCGCCGGAGGTCGTCCCCGTGTCGACTATGACGACAATGCGCAAGAAGTCGCGCAAGCAGGCGCGTCGTGCCAACAAGAAGCTGGGCCCGCTCGCGGCTGACGCCCGCGAGGCGACGACCCGCTACGCCGAGGCGGCGAAGGACTGGACGGCGCCACGCGCCGAGGCTGCGCTCGACTGGGCCGCCCCGAAGGCCGAGGCGGCCAAGGAGTGGGCGGCTCCCAGGGTCGAGCCCGCGGTGACCAAGGTGAAGTCCGACGTGCTGCCCAAGGTGGCCGAGGCCGTGACTGCGGCACTGGCGGCCAGCGAGCCGGCGCGCGAGGAGGCGAAGGCCCGCGGTGCCGCCGCGGTGGCCGCCCTGCGGGGCGAGCTCGAGCCGCCGAAGCAGAAGACCCACCGGCTGCGCAAGATGTTCCTGCTCGCCGGTGTCATCGGCGCGGCGTACGCCGGGTGGAAGGCCTGGGCCGGTCAGCAGCAGCGGTCCGCGCCCGAGCCGTGGGCGGCGCCGGCGCCCACCGGCAACGTGGACGTCATGGGGCCAGCTGCCGGGCATCCGCTGGCGGACGACCCGGCTGCGGCGAGCCCCGACGAGGCTCTCGCGGACGCGGCGTTGGCCGACGAAGTAGCTGGTGACACCAGCACGATCAAAGCGGTGACAACCGAGCCGGTGCCACCGAAGCGTGCACGCAAGGTCAAGGACCAGTCCGGGGGTCCGGCCGGGGGCTGAGCCGAGCCGGGTCTCTCGGACACACGGCCGGAAGGGGCGCAACCCGCGGAGGGGAGCGCCCCTTCTGCTGCGTCCGGCGCGGGTTGCGCGAGGAGCTGGGAGGGTGGAGACGAAGGGACTCGAACCCTCAACCCCCGCCTTGCAAAGGCGGTGCTCTGCCAGTTGAGCTACGTCCCCTGGCGCCCCGTGCTGGGGCTCCTGTCAGTTGACCGGGTCGGTGGCCTCCGCCCACAGGTCGGCCTCTGCGTCCCGGTCGCCGACGACCTTCTTGTACGCGATCAGTCCGCCGAGGGCCGCGACTGCGGCGACGAGCAGCTTCTTCGACATTTCCGGCCTCCGCTCTGTCCCGACCCCTGCGGGGCCGGTGGTCCGGGTGGGCCTAAGTGGACTTGAACCACTGACCTCTGCCTTATCAGGGCAGCGCTCTAACCGACTGAGCTATAGGCCCGGGCGCCGGGTCAGACTACCCCAGCAACGCCGAGGCCGACCAACCAGATCCGCGGCCTCAGCCGTCCTCGGTGAGGGTCACGTGCAGGCCCCCGACGAGGCTCGACCCGAGGTTGTAGAGGAACGCGCCGAGCGTGCAGAGCGCCGTCATCAGGATCACGTTCACGCCGGCGAGCAGCGCGGTCACGGTCATGACGCGGCTGAACCCGACGTACGACGCGATGGAGACGCCCGGCTCGGTCTCGCTCTTGCGAGTGACGCTCTCGACGGTGCGTCCCACCGAGTCGAAGACGCCCATCGAGTCGAGGACCGACCACAGCAGCGCCACGGCGACGAAGCCGACGATGGCCAGCGCCACCGAGAGCAGGAAGGAGAGCTTCATGACCGACCACGGGTCCACCCGGGCGAGGACGAGCCGGGCCCGACGCGGCCGGCTCCGCCCGGTCGGGCGGGCCGGCGGGGCCGCGCTGGTGGCGCCCACGGCCGGCATGGTGGCGGTCGGCTGGCCCGCCCTCCAGTCCTGACCGGGTGCGTTGGGGCTGCTCACCGCTCGGTCCTCTCCTCACCGGTCGACCCGGTGCCCGACTGGTCGGCTTCGGCCAGCTCGTCCCCGGCCGTCGCCTCGACCGGGTCCTCGTCAACGTCCAACGACTCGTCCTGCTCGACGACCGTCCGCTCCGCGTTGCGGGCGATCGCGACCACGGTGTCCTCCTCGCTGAGCGAGATGAACCGCACGCCCATGGTGACACGTCCGGTGGGGTTGACCTCCCCCACGGCCACCCGTGTCACACCACCGCTGGCCTTGATCGAGAAGACCTCGTCCGTCTCGATCACGACCAACGCACCCACCAGGTGCCCGCGCGCCTCCGAGAACCGCATCGCGTGCACACCGAGACCGCCGCGGTTCTGCAGGCGGTACTCCTCGACCGGGGTGCGCTTGGCGAACCCGGCGTCAGTCACCGTGAAGACGGTCGCCTCAGGCTGGACGACCTCCATCGCGAGGAGCTCGTCGTCGCCGCGGAACTTCATGCCGTAGACGCCGGCGGTGGCCCGCCCCATCGGTCGCAGCGCGGAGTCGGTGGCGGTGAACCGCACTGACATCGCCCTGCGGCTCACCAGCAGCAGCTGGTCCTCGGCGTTGATCAGCCGGGCCGAGATGACCTCGTCGGTCGTGGCCTCGCCGTCCTCGCCCGGCTCGCCCTCGCGCAGGTTGATGGCAATCAGCCCGCCCGTGCGGTTGGAGTCGTACTCGGTGAGCCGGGTCTTCTTGACCATGCCCCGCTTCGTCGCCAGCACGAGGTAGGGCGCCACCTCGTAGTCGCGCAGGTCGATCACCTGGGCGATCTGCTCGTCGGGCTGGAAGGCGAGCAGGTTCGCCACGTGCTGGCCGCGAGCGTCCCGGCCGGCCTCGGGCAGCTGGTAGGCCTTCGCGCGGTAGACGCGCCCCTTGTTGGTGAAGAACAGGATCCAGTGGTGCGTGGTCGTCACGAAGAAGTGCTCGACCAGGTCGTCCTGGCGCAGCTGCGCGCCACGCACACCCTTGCCGCCGCGGCGCTGCGAGCGGTAGAGGTCCATCTTGGTCCGCTTCGCGTAGCCACCCCGGGTGATGGTGACGACGACGTCCTCTTCGGGGATGAAGTCCTCGGCGGACATGTCGCCGTCGTAGGGGATGAGCTTGGAGCGCCGCTCGTCGCCGTACTTGTCGACGATCTCCGCGAGCTCCTCTGAGATGATCGCGCGCTGTCGGACCTCCGAGGCGAGGATCGCCTCGCAGTCGGCGATGGTGGCCATCTCCTCGTCGTACTGCTCCTGGATCCGCTGCCGCTCGAGGGCCGCCAGCCGGCGCAGCTGCATCTGCAGGATCGCGTCGGCCTGCAGCTCGTCGATCTGGAGCAGGCCCATCAGGCCGTCGCGCGCCTCCTCGACCGTCTGGCTCGCGCGGATCAGCGCGATGACCTCGTCGATGGCGTCGAGCGCCTTGAGGTAGCCGATCAGGATGTGCGCGCGCTCCTGCGCCTTGCGCAGCCGGTACTGGGTGCGCCGGACGATGACCTCGATCTGGTGGGCGACCCAGTGCCGGACGAACGCGTCCAGGGCCAACGTGCGCGGCACGCCGTCGACGAGCGCGAGCATGTTGCAGCCGAAGTTGTCCTGCAGCTGCGTGTGCTTGTAGAGGTTGTTGCGTACGACGGTCGCGACCGCGTCGCGCTTGAGCACGACGACCAGGCGCATGCCGGTCCGTGCCGACGAGTCGTCGCGCAGGTCGGCGATGCCGGCCACCTTGCCCGAGTCGGCCAGCTCGGCGATCTTCCGCGCCAACGAGTCGGGGTTGACCTGGTAGGGCAGCTCGGTGATGACCAGACAGGTCCGGCCGCGAGAGTCCTCCTCGACCTCGACGACGGCCCGCATCGTCACCGAGCCACGGCCGGTGCGGTAAGCCTCCTCGATGCCGGCCGTGCCGACGATCAGGCCCTTGGTCGGGAAGTCGGGCCCCTTGACCCGCTCGAGCAACGCCTCCAGCAGCTCGGCCTGCGGTGCCTCCGGGTGGTCGAGGTGCCACTGCACCCCGGACGCGACCTCACGCAGGTTGTGCGGCGGGATGTTGGTCGCCATCCCCACGGCGATCCCGCCGGAGCCGTTGACCAGTAGGTTGGGGAACCGGGCCGGCAGCACCTGCGGCTCTTGCTGCTCGCCGTCGTAGTTGGGCCCGAAGTCGACCGTGTCCTGGTCGATGTCGCGCACCATCTCCATGGCTAGCGGCGCCATCCGGCACTCGGTGTACCGCATCGCGGCTTGGCGGTCGTCGCCGGGCGAGCCGAAGTTTCCTTGGCTCTGCACCAAGGGGTAGCGCAACGACCACGGCTGGCCGAGGCGGACCAACGTGTCGTAGATCGCGGTGTCGCCGTGCGGGTGGTACTGCCCCATGACGTCACCGACGACGCGCGAGCACTTCGAGAAGCTGCGGTCGGGCCGGTAGCCGCCGTCGTACATGGCGTAGAGCACCCGGCGGTGCACGGGCTTGAGGCCGTCGCGCACGTCCGGCAGCGCCCGCTGCACGATCACGCTCATGGCGTAGTCGAGGTAGGAGCGCTGCATCTCCACCTGGAGGTCGACCGGCTCGATCCGGCCGCCCGGGGGGACCGGAGGGACGTCGGTGGTGTCAGTCACGTGGAGCTTCTCCTAGAGCGGTACGACGGTGCGGCAGGCGAGTAGTGCGGTCGTTCTCCATCAGATGTCGAGGAACCTGACGTCCTTGGCGTTGCGCTGGATGA
>JAVEDG010000270.1 GCA_030841245.1 Actinomycetota bacterium | reverse complement strand
CGGCGGCCTCGTACACGGTCGCCACCTCGCCGTTCCGGGTGAAGTCCCGGGTCACGCCGCCCTCGGTTCCGGGCGCGAGCTGGTTGCGGAGGCGGATGTTGGCGAACGTCCCCCGGATCATCACCTCGTGGTTTCCGCGGCGGGACCCGAAGGAGTTGAAGTCGCGCCGTTCCACGCCGTGCTCCCGGAGGTACTCCCCCGCCGGCGAGTCGGCCTTGATCGAGCCGGCCGGTGAGATGTGGTCGGTGGTCACCGAGTCGCCCAGCTTGGCCAGCACCCGCGCACCCTCGATGTCGGTCACCGGCTCGGGCTCGGCGGTCATGCCGTCGAAGTACGGCGGCCTGCGCACGTACGTCGAGTCGGCGGCCCAGTCGAAGGTGTCCCCCTCGGGTGTCGGCAGGTTCTGCCAGGTCTCGTCGCCGGTGAACACATCGGCGTAGTCCCGGCTGAACATCTCGGAGGCGACCGCCGAGTCGACGACCTCCTGGATCTCCTGGGCACTCGGCCAGATGTCGGCGAGGAAGACGTCGTTGCCGTCCTGGTCCTGGCCGAGGGCTTCGGTCGTGATGTCGATGTCCATCGACCCGGCCAGTGCGTAGGCCACGACCAACGGCGGGGAGGCCAGGTAGTTCATCTTCACGTCCGGGTTGATCCGGCCCTCGAAGTTGCGGTTGCCCGACAGCACCGACACCACAGCGAGGTCGTTGTCGTTGACCGCCTTGCTCACCGGCTCGAGGATCGGGCCCGAGTTGCCGATGCACGTGGTGCAGCCGTAACCCACGAGGTTGAACCCCAGCTTGTCGAGGTACGGCGTGAGGCCGGCCCGCTCGTAGTAGTCCATGACGACCTTCGAGCCCGGCGCCAGCGTGGTCTTGACCCAAGGCTTGCGGGACAGCCCCTTCTCCACGGCGTTCTTGGCCACCAGCGCAGCGCCGATCATCACCGTCGGGTTGGACGTGTTGGTACAGGACGTGATCGCCGCGATGACGACGTGGCCGTGGTCGATGTCGACCTCGGCTCCGTCCTCGAGCCGCACCCGGGCGGGGTTGCTCGGCCGGCCCTCCGGGTGACCGACCGGTGCACCGTGGGGCGCCCCGGACCCGTTGCCCCCGCCGACCGCCGGCGAGTCACTGGCGGGGAACGACTCCTCGGACCCCTCGTCCACCGTCGACACCGACGCGGCTGCCCCGGTGCCGTCCGCGTAGTCGGCCAGCGCCTCGCGGAAGCTGTCCTTCGCGTCGGACAGCGACACCCTGTCCTGCGGCCGCTTGGGCCCGGCGATGGACGGGACGACACTGCCCAGGTCGAGCTCGATCGTCTCGGAGAAGGCCGGCTCGACCTTCGGCTCGTGCCAGAGCCCCTGCTCGCGCGCGTACGCCTCGACCAGCGCGATCTGCTCGTCCGGCCGCCCGGTCATCCGCAGGTAGCGGACGGTCTCCTCGTCGATCGGGAAGATGGCGAGGGTCGAGCCGTACTCCGGGCTCATGTTGCCGATCGTCGCGCGGTTGGCCAGCGGCACCGCCGCCACGCCGTCGCCGTAGAACTCGACGAACTTCCCGACCACGCCGTGCTTGCGCAGCATCTCGGTGATCGTGAGGACGAGGTCGGTCGCCGTCGCGCCCTCGGGGAGCTCGCCGGTCAGCTTAAAGCCGACGACGCGCGGGATCAGCATCGAGACCGGCTGCCCGAGCATCGCCGCCTCGGCCTCGATGCCGCCGACGCCCCAGCCGAGCACGCCGAGGCCGTTGACCATCGTGGTGTGCGAGTCGGTGCCGACCAGCGTGTCCGGGTAGGCGACCCCGTCGCGCTCGAACACGACGCGGGCGAGGTACTCGATGTTGACCTGGTGCACGATCCCGGTGCCCGGCGGCACGACCTTGAACCGGTCGAACGCCGTCTGTCCCCACCGCAGGAACTGGTAGCGCTCGATGTTGCGCTCGTACTCCAGCTCGACGTTGCGCCCGAACGACTCCGGCGTCCCGAACAGGTCGGCGATCACCGAGTGGTCGATGACCAGCTCGGCAGGCGCGAGCGGGTTGATCTTGTCGGCGTCGCCGCCGAGGTCGGCCATCGCCTCACGCATCGTGGCGAGGTCGACGATGCACGGGACCCCGGTGAAGTCCTGCATGACCACCCGGGACGGCGTGAACTGGATCTCCGTGTCGGGTTCCGCGTCGGGGTCCCAGGTCGCCAGGGCCCGGACGTGGTCGGCCGTGATGTTGGTGCCGTCCTCGGTGCGGAGCAGGTTCTCGAGCAGGATCTTCAGGCTGAACGGCAGCCTGGCGATCTCGTCCTGCAACCCGTCGACCACTCGCAGGCGGTAGATCTCGTAGGAGCGGTCTCCAACCTGCAGCGTCCCCTTGGTCCCGAAGCTGTCGCTGGTCACGACCGTCTCCTCTCGCCGTCCGACGCGGCCGGCACGCCGCACGCGGCGGCTCTTGGCGTCCATCCTGCCCGCGGCGCGCTCGGCGCCAACCACTACCCAACCAAGATATCTTGATGTCGAGATATCTGGCAACCTGGGCAGGCAGGGACGCCGTCCCTGCGGCGGGGCAGGGTCGACCGACGACGTCGGCGCAGCGCTCAGGTCGTCCGGGGGGCGTCGACGGCGAGCCGGGTGCGGACCCAGGCCACGAGCTCGTCGGCAGGCATGGGGCGCGCGAGCAAATATCCCTGGCCTTCGTCGCAGTTGAGTGCCTTGAGCCGTTCCCACACCTCCTCGGTCTCGATGCCCTCGGCCACGACGTTCAGGCCGAGCTTGTGGCCGAGGCCGATGACGGACTCGGCGATCGCCTGGTCCCTTGGGTCGGTCAGCATGTCGGTGACGAAGGCGCGGTCGATCTTGAGGGTGTGGACGGGCAGCGACTTCAGGTAGGTGAGCGAGGTGTAGCCGACGCCGAAGTCGTCGATGGCCACCCGGATGCCCATGGCGTTGAGCTGGCGCAGCACTCGCACGGCCCGGCCGGGGTCCGTCATGATCGCCGTCTCGGTGATCTCGAGCTCGAGGAGGTCACCCGTCACGTTCGCCTCGGCGAGCAGCGCGAGCAGGCTCGCGGCGAGGTTCCCGTCGAGGAGGCTGCGGGGGCTCATGTTCACCGCCACTGGCAGCATCAGCCCGAGGTCGCGCCACAGCGCGGCCTGGGTGACTGCGCGTCGGAGCACCCATTCGGTCAGCGGCGCCATGAGCCCGGTGTGCTCGGCCAGCGGCACGAACGTGTCGGGGCCGAGCAGGCCGCGGCTGGGGTGCTGCCACCGGACCAGGGCCTCGACGCCGTGCAGGTCTCCGGTGTCCAGGCGAGCCTTGGGCTGGTAGTGCAGGACGAGCTCGTCCAGCTCGATGGCCCGGCGCAGCTCGACGAGCAGCCCGAGCTGGGTGACGTCGTGCGCGTCGTTGGCCTCGTCGTAGAGGGTGACGCCACCGTTGGCGCGTTTCGCCTGGTACATCGCCACGTCGGCGCGTTGGAGCAGCAGGTCGGTGTCCCGGCCGTGTTCGGGCAGCAGCGCGATCCCGATGCTGGCGTCCACGGCCAGCTCGATCCCGTGGACCGAGTAGGACCCCACGCGCAGCTTGGCCAGCAGCTGGCGCGAGATGATCTCGGCCGAGGCGGCATCGGGCAGGTGGGTGAGCAGCACGGCGAACTCGTCACCGCCGAGGCGGGCGACCACATCGGTTGGCCGCAGCGACCTCGTCAGCGTCCGGGCGACCTGGATGAGCAGGGCGTCGCCCGCGGGATGGCCCAGCGTGTCGTTGACCGCCTTGAACCCGTCGAGGTCCAGCACGAGCAGCGCGGCCATCACGCTCTCGTCCTTGCTGATCCGAGCGACCGTGGCCTGAAGCTGCTCCCGCAGGGCGCCGCGGTTGAGCAGACCGGTCAACGAGTCGTGCAGGGCCTGGTCCTCGCGGAGCAGCAGCCGGCGGCGCAGCACCAGCAGCACCAGCGTCAGCACGGCCAGGAACATGGCGGCGAGCCCGTACAGCGTGCGAGTCGAGTTGGCGACCTGCGCGGCCACCTCGTCCCGTGGGGTCAGTACCTCCACGTAGCCGTGCGTGCGCGTCGGCGCGTTCACCGGCCCGGTGGTGTAGGGCAGGAAGATGTCGAGAGTCTGAGAGTCACCCCGCGACCCGTCGACCATCAGGATCCCGGTGCTCGGATCCTGCAGCCTCAGGCGTTCGGCCCTCGGCAATCGTGACTCGACGTCAGGGTGATCGCGGTCTGCGAAGATCAGACTGCCGTCCGCGCGCCACACCTCCAGACCCGCGATGCGTTCCCGGTCCACCAGCACCGCCACGTCCGCGTCCATGTCGGCACGCTCCTGGTGGCTCAGCCGCGCCCCGACGAAGTCGTCCGGGCCGATGTTGCGATGAACCACCAGATCCGCCACCACCTGCGCCGTCTGAAGGGCCTCGGCGCGGGCCCGCGTCTCGCTCTGCGCATGCAGATGGTTGACCGTGAACCCGACTGCGCCGCTCAGGACCAGAAGCAACCCAGTCAGTGCCACCCACGATGTGAGGAGCCGTCGCAAGGGGTTCCTCTCCCGGTCGTGGACGGATGCCCGGAACACTGTTCCCGGGCGGAGTCATTGGTGAGGTCATCGGCAGACCCGCCCCTCAGCGAGAGGCCCAGCCGGCAGGAGGTTGCCCGGGAAGGGCCCGACCTGCTAGTCCGAGGCGCTGACCAGCGTCGCGACGCACTCCACGTGGTGGGTCATCGGGAAGAGGTCGAACGCCCGCAGGGCTGACATCCGGTATCCGTGCTCGGCGGCGTACGCGAGGTCCCGCGCCAGTGCCGCCGGGTCGCAGGCGACGTAGACGATGCGCCGGGCCTTGATCCGGGTGATCTGCTCCATCACCGTGCGCCCCGCGCCTGCGCGCGGTGGGTCGAGGACGACGAGGTCCGCCCGGCGCAGCCGCAGCGCCCGCAGCACCCGGTCGACCCGTCCCGCCTCGACGCGGACGCCGGGCAGGCCGGCCAGGTTGTGCACGGCGTCGGACACCGCGCCGCGATCCGCCTCGACCAGGGTGACTCGCCCACCCGCGCCGACCCGCTCGGCGATCGCGGCGGCGAACAACCCGACGCCGCCGTAGAGGTCGAGCGCGGACTCCCCCGCCCGCGGCTCGAGCCCGTCGATCACGGCCGTGACCAGGGCGCCGGCCGCCCCCGGGTGCACCTGCCAGAACCCCGACCCGCTCACCCGGAACCGTCGCCCTGCGGCTGCTTCGACCAAGGTCCGATCGGCGGCAGGGCCTCGTGGAACCTGGTCGGCGAGGACCAGGCGCTCACCGGTCGAGGCCGACGCGACCACCTCGACGGAAGACCCCGGCTCCCAGGTCCGGTCGAGCACGTCGGCCGCGGCGACCAGCGGGTGCGCGATCCGGCAGCGGTCGACTGGTACGACGAGGTGCGACCGGTGTGCGTGCAGCCCCGCCCGGCCGCCGTCGTCCACTGTGTAGCGCACCCGGGTCCGCCAGCCGAGACCATCGGGTGCGCCAGCTACCTCCTCCACCTCGACGTCCCACTCGAGGCCGGCGAGGCGCGCGAGCTGCTCCCGCACCACTGTCGCCTTCAGCTCACGCTGGACCGGGAGCGCCACGTGCTGGAAGTCGCATCCCCCGCACCGGCCGGCCCACGGGCACGGCGGGTCGACCCGGCCCGGTGCGGCTTGCAGGATCTCGACGGCGTCGGCACGGAAGAAGCGGGAGCCGCCGTGACCCTCGGTCACCACCACGCGGACCCGCTCACCCGGCAACGCGTGCCGGACGAAGACGACCCGCCCTTCGTGGCGCGCCACGACGTGCCCCCCGTGGGCGACAGGACCTGTCTCCACCTCGAAGGTCGCACCGACGGCCGACGGCTGGGCGCCGGCCGTCCGGTCGCGACTCACGGGTCGTCGCGCCGGCCCCCGGTGCCGGACTCGCCGCGCCGGATCGCACCCGGCGCGCCCGCCTCCGGACGGTCCTCCAGACCGGCCGAGGACGCCAGCTGCCAGGGCACGCTGGTGACCATCACGCCCGGCGTGAACAGCAGGCGCCCCTTGAGCCGAAGTGCGCTCTGGTTGTGCAGCAGGTGCTCCCACCAGTGCCCCACGACGTACTCCGGGATCAGAACCGTGACCAGGTCGCGTGGGCTCGACCTGCGGATGCCGCGGACGTAGTCGATAACCGGGTCGGTGACCTCGCGGAAGGGCGAGTCGAGCACCTTGAGCGGCACCGGGATCCCGCGCCGGTCCCACTCCTTCTGCAAGGCCTTGGTCTCGTCGGGATCCACACCCACCGAAACGGCCTCCAGGACCGTGGGCCGCATCGCGCGGGCGTAGGAGAGTGCCCGCATCGTCGGTTTGTGGATCTTCGAGACGAGCACGATCGCGTGGGTCCGCGAGGGCAGCTTCACGTCCTCGTCCTCGTCGACGACCAGCTCGGCCGCCACCCGGTCGTAGTGGCGGCGGATGCCCTTCATCATCGCGTAGATCACGATCATCGCTGCGATCGCGATCCACGCGCCGAGCAGGAACTTGGTGATCAGGACGACGACGAGCACGATCCCGGTGACGGTGAGCCCGACACCGTTGATGATGCGGCTGCGCATCATGCGTCTGCGGGCTGCCCGGTCCTGCTCCGTCTGCAACAGGCGGGTCCAGTGCCGGACCATGCCGGTCTGGCTCGTCGTGAACGAGACGAACACGCCGATGATGTAGAGCTGGATCAGCCGCGTGACCTCGGCGTGGAAGGACACGATCAGCACAATCGCGAAACCCGCCAGGATCACGATGCCGTTGCTGTAGGCGAGCCGATCGCCGCGGGTGTGCAGCTGCCGTGGCAGGTAGCGGTCCTGGGCGAGGATCGACCCGAGCACGGGGAAGCCGTTGAACGCCGTGTTGGCCGCCAGCACCAGGATCAGGCCGGTCACCGTCGTGACGAAGGCGGCCATGAACGGCGCGTTGTCGAAGATGGCCTTGGCCAGCTGCCCGATCACGGGGTCCTGGTCGTAGCTGGTGCCGTTGGGGAACACCACCCCGCCGTTGCTCGCGCGACCATGCGCTCCGTGCAGGGTCAGCTGGGTGACCGGGTTCTCGGCGAAGCGGATCCCCATGACCTTGGCCAGCACGATGATGCTCAGCATCATCGTCACGGCGATGGTGCCGAGCAGCAGCAGCGTGGTCGCCGCGTTCTTCGACTTCGGCTTGCGGAACGCGGGGACCCCGTTGCTGATGGCCTCGACGCCGGTCAGCGCTGCACATCCCGACGAGAAGGCGCGCAGCAGCAGGAAGCCGCCGGCCAGCCCGGTGAGCCCGTGCTGGTAGCTGCTCTCGGGAGTCAGCTCGAACCTGGCGCTGGCGACGTCGGGCAGGTTGCCGAACGCGAGCCGCCAGAATCCCCAGCCAGCCATGCCGAGAACGGCCGCCATGAACGCGTACGTCGGGACCGCGAACGCTGTCCCCGACTCGCGCACCCCACGCAGGTTCATCGAAGTCAGCAAGAGCACGGCGAGGACCGCGACCGTGACCTCGTGACCCTGCAGGAAGTCGACCGTCGAGGCGGCGTACTGCGACGCGGAGGAGATCGACACCGCGACCGTCAGCACGTAGTCGACCAGCAGCGCGGAGGCGACGGTGAGCCCCGGCGTACGGCCGAGGTTGACCGTGGCCACCTCGTAGTCGCCGCCGCCGCTCGGGTAGGCGTGGACGTTCTGCCGGTACGACGCGACCACGACCAGCATGACGCCGGCCACCGCGAGCCCGACCTTCCACGAGAAGGAGTACGCGGCGAAGCCGGCGATGCCCAGGGTCAGGAAGACCTCGTCCGGTGCGTAGGCCACCGAGGACAGCGCGTCGCTGGCGAAGACGGGGAGGGCCACCCGCTTGGGGAGGAGCGTCTCGCCCAGGCGGTCGCTGCGCATGGCCCGGCCCAGCAGCAACCGTTTGGCAACATCCGTGAGCACCGGCACAACGCCGAATGGTAGAGCCTCGCCGGCGAGCCACGGAGGCGGCGGGCGAGGCGTGTACCGTCTGGCTCAGCCGGAGATCGCCGCGTGGCCGGGCCGTGGGTCGGCCGAGCGCGGCGGCGAGCCACGGAGGAGACGAGCCAGGTGCACTTCGTCATCATGGGGTGCGGGCGCGTCGGCTCCACGCTGGCCCACAGCATCGAGGCACAAGGGCACACCGTGGCCGTCGTGGACCGCGCCGCCGAGGCCTTCCGGCGGCTGGGAGCAGGCTTCCAGGGCAGCCGCGTGACGGGGATCGGGTTCGACCGGGACACCCTGCGCGAAGCGGGCATCGAGACGGCGCACGCCTTTGCCGCGGTGAGCAGCGGGGACAACTCCAACATCCTGGCGGCCCGGGTGGCTCGTGAGACCTTCGGGGTCGACCACGTGGTCGCCCGCATCTACGACCCGGGCCGGGCCGAGGTCTACCAGCGGCTGGGCATCCCCACCGTCGCCACCGTGCGGTGGACCGCCGACCAGATGCTGCGGCGACTGCTGCCGCACGGGTCCGAGCCCGAGTGGCGGGACCCGAGCGGGACGATGCGACTGGCGGAGGTGCCGGTCGACCCCGGCTGGATCGGGGAACGGATCGCCAAGATCGAGGAGACCTCCGGAGGCCGGGTCGCGTTCCTGACCCGCTTCGGCGAGGGGCTGCTCCCCACCCACGACACGGTGCTGCAGGACGGCGACGTCGTGCACGCGGTGATGCGCGACGAGGACGCCGACTCGGTCGAGGCCATTTTCCGCACCCGGCCCGAGGAGACCTGATGCGGGTCGCGATAGCCGGAGCCGGCAGCGTCGGCCGCTCGATCGCCCGTGAGCTGTTGGAGAACGGGCACGAGGTGCTGCTCATCGACAAGGACCCGGCCGCCATCAAGGCCGCCTCGGTCCCGACCGCTGAGTGGCTGCTCGCCGACGCGTGCGAGCTGCGTTCCCTCGAGGAGGCCGCGCTGCACGAGTGTCAGGTGGCGGTGTCGGCCACGGGGGACGACAAGGTCAACCTCGTCGTGTCGTTGCTTGCCAAGACGGAGTACGGCGTGCCCCGCACGGTCGCCCGGGTCAACAACCCCGCGAACGAGTGGATGTTCGACGAGGCGTGGGGCGTGGACATCGCCGTCTCGATGCCGCGGCTGATGACCGCACTGGTCGAAGAGGCGGTCAGTGTCGGCGACCTGGTACGCATCTTCACCTTCCAGCAGTCGAACACCGACATGCTCGAGCTGACGCTACCCGCTGACTCCCCGACGGTGGGCAGCCGGGTGGGCGACGTCGCGTGGCCGCAGGACACGGCGCTGGTCGCGATCATCCGCGAAGGGCACCCGATCGTGCCCACCGCTGACGACCCGCTGGAGGCCGGCGACGAGCTGTTGTTCGTCGCGACTCCGGACATGGGGCCGGCGCTGGAGGAGCTGCTCGCCCCGCACGAGCACGACCACCGCTGAGCCGCCGATGAGCGCGCCCGGTCAGGAGGTCGGTGCGGCGTCGGTGTGTGGCGTCCGGTTGCGAGACAGCAGATAGGCCATCGCAGCGAGCGCGGCGACCTGCAGCGGCCAGCCGAGCGCGATCTTGCTGGTCCCGAGCCAGCCGACCCGACCCGCGAGGTAGAGCGGGTACTGCACCGCCAGCCGGACCGCGCACGGCAGG
>JAVEDG010000350.1 GCA_030841245.1 Actinomycetota bacterium | reverse complement strand
ACCACACGCCAACGGGGACGAGCGAGTAGAACGACCGCTGCGCGGACCTGGGCAGGTCCGAGAGCGAGGGCAGGTACCAGACCAGGCGCTCGTTGCTGCCCAGCAGGCCCAGGGCGAGCGCGGCGTTGCCCTCGTCGTCGAGCCGGTCGTTGGTGAGCGCCGCCGGGTTGCCGAGGAACGTGACCAGCCGGTCGCGGTCCTGCACTACGAGCAGCGACGGCGTGCCGGCGCGCGCGTAGCAGCCGACGGCGGGCGCACCTGTGTCGCTCCGGTAGGTCAGCCCACCGGAGTCGGCGCGACCGGCCCGGGTGGCCACCGTGAGCGGGCAGGCCGGGTCGCGCACCTCGCGGTCGCCGCTGCCGGTGAGGCGTACGCCGGATGCGAACCAGCCCGGTCTGGTCGGCGCGAGCACCACCAGGTCGGCGCCGGTGGCTCGCACCGCGGCGGTCTGGTCGCGGCGCAGCAGGCCGGGGAAGGCGACGAGCAGCGTGTCCCCCGGATGCACGTTCGACCGGACCGCGGCAGTCGTCCGGACCAGACGGACCTGCACCCCTTGCCCACGCAGTACCTCGGCGAGCGCTCGGCTGCCGGAGGGGTCGGCCGCCCGCGGGTCCAGCTCTCCGACCCGGCGGCCGCCGGAGAGCACGGCGACGAGCCCCGCCGCGAGCAGGACGATCGCGACGACCACCAACGGACCCCGCGCGCCTCGCCAGGTCCCCCGGGCGGTGCGCACGGGCGCCCGCACCGGCTCGGCCGTTGCCGTGGTCACTGTCGGACCGGTACGGCGAGGGGCAGCGGCCGGCCGGCGGTGACCCGGTCGTCCAGCTCGACCATCGACGCGTAGCTGTCGGCGTCGGCGCGGTGCCCGCCGTACCAGACGTCGTCGAAGAGGCGGGCGCCGGCGCGCAGCCCGTCGGCGCAATCCGGCAGCACCCGGCCGGCCTCGGTCGCCGCCTCGTCCGCGGTGCGACCGGGCCGCGGGTCGATTAGGGCGCGTTCCTCCAGCGACCGGATCACCGCGCGCAGCCGTTCGCGCAATGCGGCGGCCCAGTCGCCCGCCGCGGCCAGCCGCTCGGCCTGCTCGCGGTGATCGGCGGCGGAGCGGGTGCCGCCCACGAAGAGCCGTTGGTCACTACCGGCACTCGGGCGCAGCGGCCCGACCCGCAGCCGGATCACGACGACGACCAGCACGACGATCGCGACCGCGACGAGCGGTCCGAGCACACCACCGGGGGAGGACGTGGCCGCACCCTCGAGCAGCCGCTGCAGCTGGTCGCCGATCCACTGGTAGACACGTTCGGTGAGCGAGGGCTTCGCCTGCTGGTAGACCGCCTTGCCGAGCTCGTGCCTGGCCGCTGCCGCCGCGGCCTCCCGGCCGAGCCGGACCGGGACCTCGAAGGCGGTCACGCGCTCGGGTTGCCCGGCATGCCCTCGGGACGCGCCCCCGGTGTCGCGCTCTGCCCGCTCGGTGTGAGCCCGGCCGCGCGGGTCAGCTCGAGGTCGAGAGCTTCCCGCCGCATCCGGCGGTCGACGTAGAGCAGTCCGATCGCGGTCGCGCTGAACGGCCAGGTGACGGTGGCCGCGACGATCTGCCCGATCGAGGTCACGACCAGCGGCCAGAACGTGTAGGGGTTGATGTCGTTGCTGGAGCCGCTCGAGAAGGCCACGACGAACATGATCACGAAGAAGGGCAGCTGCAGGACACTCGCGCAGATGCCGGCGATGATCCGGATCAGGATCAGGATGCCGAAGGTCCGCCACCAGGCTCCGGTGACCAGGTGCCGCGAGCGACGCAGCGCGACTCGGATGCCGGCCTTCTCCAGGATCAGCGCGGCCGGCGCGAGCGACCAGACGACGTACAGGTAGATCACGGCGACCACGGCGCCGATGCCGAGGACCACTCCGAGCACGACCGCCAGTCCGGTCGCACTGCCGAGCGCCGCGAGCACCACCGGGACGACGACCACCGCGGCGATGCCGAAGCCGATGAGGCCGATGACCAGCGTCAGCCCGACCAGGCGCCAGGCCTGCGGACGGAACGTGGCCCACGCCTCGCCCGCACCGATCCGCTCTCCGAGGACGGCGCGGCTCATCGCCACCGTGAGCACGCCGGTGAGCAGCAGCACCGCGATCGTGGTCAGCACGGCCTGCACGGCGCTCGTGGTGAGAGTGTCCGCCTGGGTGCCGAGGCCGGTGTCCGCCCCGGGGCTGGTCCGGAACAGCTGCGAGCTGGAGTCGTGCAGGAAGGCGTAGGTGGTGATGGCCGAGAAGAACGTGGTCACTGCCGCGACGACGGCGGAGAGCCCGAGCATCACCTTGGGCATGCTGCGGATCGTCGAGATCGCGCCGTCGAGGATCTCCCCGACGCCGAGCGGGCGCAGCGGGATCACTCCCGGCTTCGGCGGTGGTGTCCACCCGGGCGGTGGCCCCCAGGCGTGCTGTGGGGACGAGCCAGGGTACGGCGGGGCCGGGCTGCCCCAGCCTCCCGGCGTACCGCCGTAGGGCGGCGGCTGCTGCGGTGACCAGCCGGGCGGGACCGGTCCCTGCTCGGGGCGCTCGCCGGGCGAGGTCCAGCCCGGGTGGTCGGTCATCCGCGCGCCCCTGTCGTGGTCGGGCCGAGCCGCGCCCGGGCTCGTCGGGTCATCGTGTCATGCCCGTCGCGACGTCCGGGAAGTCCGGCTCGCCCCTGCCACGCGGCCGGGTGTGCCACATCCGGGCCGCGATGGTGCCACGATTGAGCACATGAAGGGACGTGTGCTGATCGTCGACGACGACACGGCGCTCGCCGAGATGCTTGGGATCGTGCTCC
>JAVEDG010000333.1 GCA_030841245.1 Actinomycetota bacterium | reverse complement strand
GTCGGTGGCACGGAACGCGACGTACGGCGAGCGGACGGCGTCGGCCAGCGACGCGAGCACGCCGGGCAGTGGCGCTGCCTCGGCGTCCATCACCTGGCTGCTGAGCCTGGTGAGCGCGCCGACCGGGTCGGACCGCTCGCCGTAGAAGAGCCGGTCGACCAGCCGCTGCAGCCGGGTCCGCACGGGGAACAGGCAGGTGGCCACGACCGCCGCAGCCAGCACCTGCGGCATCGGGCCTTCCGGCACGGCGGCGGACAGCAGGGCGGTGACACCGACGAAGACGACGACGACCAGGGCGGTCAACACGCCGTACAGGACGGTGCGCCGGACCACCACGTCGATGCCGAGCAGGCCGTAGCGCAGCACCCCGACCACGATGGCGACCGGCACGGCCAGCAATGCGAGCCGGAACGGCAGGTCGCTCTGGGTCAGGAAGGGCAGTGCCGCCGCGACGATCCCGGTGACGAGCAGGAGCGACAGCTGCTGGCGCTCCGGCGCCTGGGCCCGCCACGTGCGGACGAACGCGCCGAGCACCGTCACAGCCGCCGTCGCGACAAGAGCAGCCGCTCCCACCAGCAGCACCGGGACCCCTGCGGCGTCCGGCAGGCCCACGGCGGGACGGGCCGACGGCCACCAGTCGTCGATGGAATCGTGCAGTGTCGCCAGGCCCACCGCCACCAGGGCCATGCCGGAAGCCGCCGTCCAGTTGACCCAGCGCCACCATGGCGCGGGCAGATGGCCGGTCGGGTAGAGCACCAACAGCACGGTCACGGGCAGGAACAGCTGGGCCGGCCAGAAGGCCGTCGCCGCCATCAACGCGACCCCGACACCGGCCAGGTGCTCCGCCGGGAAGGCATGCCCGCGAAGCGCGTACGCCGCGCTGAACCCGGTGATCGAACCGGTGACGACAAAGGCCACGAGCAGCCACCCGATCGGGTTCCGCGGCCGCTTGAGCACCAGCAGCAGCCCTGCGGCTCCCCACACCGGCCCGATCGCTAGGTCGAACCAGTCGTAGGGAGCCTCCGAGGTGGGGACCCGCGAAGCCACGCCCAGCGCGACGAGCGGCGTCGCCGCGACGAGGAGGCCGGCGAGCGCGCAGGCGCACACCGCTGCCACCCGCAGGTCGCGGTCGGTCCACTGCCTCCGCACGACGTCCACCTCCCCCATGAGTGTCGTGGGCGTCGCGGCCCCGTGTCAGTAGTTCGCCGTCCTGGCCGACCCCGGAGATCGTCCCGGCCGGACCAGGACCCGGTGCTCATGACGGACCCGGCGCACTCGCCGCATCGTCAGCGCATCGACAACATCGAAAGGACCGACACCATGCGTCTGACCTCACTCGCACTGGCCGGCGCGGGCCGGCGTACACCGGGACCTACCGCGAGGGCGGCACAGGGCGCGCGATCGGCTTCGACCAGACCATCGTCTCGACGTACCACCTCGTCGCGCACGCCACGGGCAGCGACGGTTCGACCCTGCGCTTCCTGCTGCGCGGTCACGTCAACACGACGCCGCGCGGTGCCGTCCATGCGGCGACCGACTCACTCACCTGCATCCAGCCCTGACCCAAGGAGAACACCATGACCACTGCAGCATCGGCGCAGCCGACCGCCCGCCGTTCCCGCCTTGTCCCCGTCGCTGTCGCGTCCACCGTCCTGGCGGCGGTGCTGACTCTCATCGGCACCTTCGAGCCCTTTCACAGCACCTCGACCTCGACGACTCACGATGCACGCGACTGGCTGGTGCTGCTTGCGTTCATCGTTGTCGGCGCCGTCGTGGTGTTCGGCATCTCGGCCCGCGTCCTGTCACGTCCTGGCCCGCACGACACGGCGGCGATCGTCTTCGGCGCAATGGGCGTGCTCAGTGTGGCGGTCTTCTGGACCGGGCTGCCCTCATTGCTGGCCGGCGGCGCCGTCGTGTGCGCAGCGGATGCGCGCTCGGCGCGCTCCGCGATCGGCCTGGTCCTCGCCGCGGCCACCCTCCTGGGTGCCGTGGTCCTGGCATTCACCGGCTGAGGGCTCACCAGCCGACGAAGCGCACTGCTCCGACGGGCTCGCCGCCACCCAGCACGGGTGTGGTGGCGAGCTCGTCGAGCACCGGGGCCTCCACGCCGAGCCGTCGCAGCGCGGCGACCATCACCGGCGGGCGCGCCCGCTGCGCCCCGTCGTCGATCTTGAGTGCGACGGCCCGACCATCCGGCAGGGCGGCGGCGTACACCCCTTCGGCGCCCTCCTTGGCCACGAGGCCCGGCACGCCGCCGACGAGCGCAGCGGTGTCCCGGTGGGTCCCGCTCAGCCACGTCGGGTGGTCACGGATCGCCGCCGCGACTCGTCCCTCGGGCCGGTCCGGCGCAGCCGTCGCCACGGCCCGGAAGGCGCGTGCCAGCCCGGTGAGGCTGACCGCGTAGAGCGGCGCCCCGCAACCGTCGACGCCGGTGGCGGCAACCGGCTCGGCCGCCAGGTCGGCGAGGGTCTCGCGCAGCGACAGCTGCAACGGATGGGCAGGATCGAGATAGTCGCCGGTGCTCCAGCCGGCGACGACGCAGGTCGCGAGCATGGCCGCATGCTTGCCCGAGCAATTCATCAGGACCGGCTCGGGGCGGCCGCCGCCAGCGAGGTGCGTGATGCGCGCGGCGTCGTCGATCGGCAGGTCCGGCGGGGTCTGCAGGTCACTCTCGTCGAGCCCGGCCCGGGCGAGGATCCGGCGCACCCCGTCGATGTGGAACGGCTCACCGGAATGGCTGGCGCTGGCCAACGCCAGCAGCTCACCGTCGAGGTCGAGCCCGGCGCGCAGCATGCCGACGGCCTGCATCGGCTTGTTCGACGAGCGCGGGAAGATCGGCGACGTCACGTCCCCGGCGGTGAAGGCCGGCGACCCATCGGCGTCGAGGGCGACCACGGAGCCGTGGTGGCGGCCCTCGACGAACCCGGATCGGACGACCTCGGCGAGGACGACGGGAGCGGGCACCGGGCGAGGGTAGACGAGTCCTGCTCAGTGCTCCGCGAGCAGGTCCTCGACGTGCGCGGCACCGGTGCGGTAACGCCTCGTCACTTCAGCCGTGAGGGTGTCCATGATCTTCTGAACGACGACCCGGTCCTCGGACACGCCGCGCTCGAACTCCTCCACCCGCTCCAACGCGTCCTGCAGGTCGTGCTCCGCCCGCCCCTCGACGTCCGAGACTCCGACGTCGGCGATGATCTGCTCGACCGCTCGGCGGTGCTCGTCGACCCGCGACGGCTCGACGGTGAGGAACCGGCCGAGACCGTGGTCGGCGCGGTCGGGGTCGGACAGGATGCGCGACAGGTGGTCGACGATCTTGTCGTCGCCCGTCGACGACCCGGACCGGCGGGACAGCTCGGCTCGCAGGATGTCGATCCGGCCCTGCAGCATGCGCCGCACGTAGGACAGGTCGGCTTCCTCCTGCTCGGCCTCGCGGCGGCGGGCCCGGAGGTCGTCGAGGTCGAGTCCGTCGAGCCCGTCCAGGAAGTCCGGGGCAAGCACGCGGTCGATGCGCCGGCGCCCGCCGGGCATGGGACTGGTCATTGACCCCTCGTCTTTCCGATCGACGCCATCGTTGCGGTTGCTCCCATGGTGCCCCCACTGGACGCCGGGCGCCTGTCCTTCGTGCGAAGCAGTGCCCGGACCCGGTCCGTGGACAGGGGCGGACGCTGGGCGATCTCCGCCAGCCTGGCGGCGCGCTCGACCAGCTCGACGTTGTGGGTGACGGGCCGGCCCTGCGCCAGCGTGAGCGTGTCCTCCATGCCGACCCGCAGGTGCCCGCCGGCGGACAGCGCGGCGAGCGCGACCGGCAGCGACGACCGACCGATACCGGTGGCCGACCACGACGCGCCCTCGGGCAGCGCCTGCACGGCGGCGACCAGGGCGGGGGCCGTGCCAGGCATGCCCCCGGGGACCCCCATGACCAGGTCACAGTGCACCTGCCCGCCGTACGGCGGTCCGCACGTGTCCAGGAGACGGTGCAGCGCGGTCACGTGCCCGAGGTCGAAGAGCTCGAACTCGGGCACCACCTCGGCCGACTGGGTCCGCTCGTACAGCTCGACCATGAACGGCCACGGGTTGGAGAACACGTCGTCGCCGAAGTTGACCGTCCCGCAGGTCAGCGAGCACGAGTCGGGCTCGGCCTCGAGGACCCGCAACCGGTGCTCGTAGGGGTCCGTCACGGCGCCGCCGGTGCTCAGCTGGACCACCAGGGAGGTCTGCTCCCGCAGCGCGCTGACCGTCTCGCGGAGCCGCCCCAGGTCGAGCGTCGGGAGCGCCCGGTCGTCGCGGATGTGCACGTGCACCAGCCCGGCACCGGCTCCCTCGCAGGCCTGGGCGGTTTCGACCAGTTCGTCCAGAGTCACGGGCAGTCCCGGCGCATCGCCCTTGGCGGTCTCGGCGCCGGTCGGCGCGACCGTGATCAGGGTGCCGGAGACACTCATGGGAGCATCGTGTCATGCGGCCCCGGACCCGGTCGCCGTTCGCCGCTGCCCACGCTGGATCCCGGCGCAACAGCACCTCAACAAATCGCGCGGTCCTGCCGATGGATATCCGAGGTGGCGTCGCCGGACCGGTGGGGCCTCCGGTCAACGTCGCGCTCGTCCGAATGGTCCCGAAGGAGGTAGCTCGTGCCCGAGGGAGCTCTCCTCACCGGCACGGTCGAGTCCGTTCTGCTGGACCTCGCCGAGCGCTCCGCCACCGGCTGCCTGGTGGTCCGCGACCAAGAGGGTGACGAGGCAGAGGTCTTCCTGCGCGACGGCCTGGTGTACGCCGTGTTCGTGCCGGGGCGCCGGACCATGCTCGGCGTCCGCCTCATGTCGCGCGGCGCCCTGACTCCCGAGGCCCTGGCCGAGGCGCTGGAGATCCAGAAGACCGAGCTGCAGGGCTGGCGCCTGGGTGAGCTGCTGGTGCATCTGGGGTATGTGGACCTGGCGGTCGTCGAGGAGTTCGTCGTCGAACACCTCAAGGACGCCATGGCCGACCTGCTCGGCTGGCCGGTCGAGGCGTGGAAGTTCCGCAAGAACAAGAAGACCCGCCAGGACGTGGCCCCTCCGACGTCGGTCGAGAGCCTGCTGAGCGAGCTCCATGCCCGTGCTACCACCTGGGACACCATCGACATGGCGATCGGTGGGGCGGACGCGGTCCCGACGCTGTCCTCCGAGGTCGCCTCCGACGACGTCGCGCTCGGCCCGAACGAGTGGGCGCTGCTCTGCAAGGTCGACGGCGAACGCAACGTGGCCGAGCTCGCAGAGGAGTGTGGCTTCACGCTGTTCGAGGCCGGCCAGGTCGTCAACCAGCTGCTCGCCGCCAACCTGCTCAGCGTGCCCGAGCGGACGGGTGCCGCTGAGCTGGTGCTCCCGGTCGTGCCGCTCGACGAGGCAGGTCCCGACCAGGGGCCGGCGCCGGTCAGCGACAGCGTTCAGGTCGACGGCCCGACCCCCGACGAGGCCGAGCAGGCTGACGCTGAAGCAGCGGAACAGGTCGCCGCCGACGAGGCGGAGCTGCACGCCCGAGAGCAGGCCGAGCGCGCAGCGGCGCAGGACGCCGAGCGGGCGGCCTTCGAGGACGCCGAGCTGACCGCGGCGACGGCACTGGCCGAAGCCACGGAGGTCGAGCGTCGTCAACGCGCCGCTGACGAGGAGGTCGAGCGTCGTCAGCGCGCGGCCGACGAGGAGGCCCAGCGCGCCCAGCGTGCCGCCGCCGAGTCGAGCCGCGTGGCCAACGACCGGCTGCACGAGGCCGAGATCATCCACCGGGAGATGGAGGCACTGGCCGCCAAGGAGGCCGAGGCCCGCAAGGTGCGCAAGTCGGCCCGGGAGAAGGAGCGGCACAAGCTCGAGGAGGAGATGCGCCGCTTCGAGGAGACGGGCAAGCGATCCCGACACGAGAGTGAACGAGCACAGGTCGAGGCCGCCGCGTGGGTCGAGCACGGCTCCTGGATGACCGCCGAGCGCCGCCGCGTCGAGCAGGAGGCCTGGGCAGCCCACCACCACTACCTGGATGCGCAGCGCGCCGCCGTCGAGAGCGAGGCCTGGGTCTCGCATGTGCTGTGGCTGGCCACCGCGCGTGCCGAGGCCGAGGGCACGGCGTGGGACGAGCACCGCGAGTGGGAGTCCGGCCGTCGCGCAATCGACGAGCCGGCAGCCTGGGCCGGCCATGCACAGTGGCTGAGCGAGCAACGTGCCGCCGTCGAGGAGGAGGCGTGGGCCGACCACCTGGCGTTCCTCGAGGCAGCTCGTCGTGCGGTGGAGGAGCAGGCCTGGTCCGAGCACCACGCGTGGCTGCAGGAGCTCGCAGCGCTCGAGGAGGCCGAGCGCGCTGTCGCGGAAGAGGCCGAGCGAGTCGCCCGCGAGGAAGCAGAGCGGGCTGCCGCCGAGGAAGCGGAACGGGCTGCCGCCGAGGAAGCCGAACGAGTCGCGGCCGAGGAAGCAGAGCGGGCTGCCGCCGAGGAAGCCGAACGAGTCGCGGCCGAGGAAGCAGAACGAGTCGCGGCCGAGGAAGCAGAACGAGTCGCCGCGCAGGAAGCCGAACGGGCTGCCGCCGAGGAAGCCGAACGCGCCGCCGCGCAGGAAGCCGAACGGGCTGCCGCCGAGGAAGCCGAACGAGTCGCCCGCGAGCAGGCGGAGCGAGCTGTCGCTGAAGCAGCCGAACGCACCTCCGACGAGGAGCAGGCCCAGCGCCACGCGCAGGAGGCGGCGCGCGCCAGGGCCCGCGCGGACGCGGAGCAGGACCTTGCCCTCGAGGCCGAGCGACGCAAGGGCGCTGCAGCGGAAGCGCAGCGGCAACGTGCCGAGGCCGACCGGATGGCCGCTGACGAGGCCGAGGACATCGCTCGGGAGGAGGCCGAGCGGCTGGCCAAGGAGGCCGCCCAGCCGCGCCCGAAGGTGCGCACCAGGGACGACGCCGTCCGCGCCTCGCAGGCAGCGGCCATGTTGACCCAGCTCAGCCTCGACGAACCTGCCGAGGCCGAGCCCGAGGTTGAGGCGCCCGAGCCCGAGCCGGAGCCCGAGGAGGTCGCAGACGCGGCGGCGACGACACCGACCCCGATGGTCTCCCGCGACCAGACGGACACCGCGATGCTGCTGCGAGAGCTGTCCAGCCTTGGCTTCGAAGAGGACGACGACCGCCCGTCCACCCCACCGCCGGCCCACCGGCCCGTGCCGCATCCCAGCGCGGAGAAGAAGAAGCGCAAGGGCCTGTTCGGCCGAGGCTGACCGCGTCGGCCCGCAGGGCCCGGTCGGTGCGGCACCATGGCCTGCCATGCGCGCAGTCCTCCAACGGGTGACCCGGGCCAGTGTCCGCACGGCCGGGAACCTCGTCGCCCAGGTCACTCAGCCGGGCCTGCTCGCCCTGGTCGGAGTCACCCACGACGACGACGAAGCGACCGCTGCACGCCTGGCGGTCAAGATCCACGAGCTGCGGATCCTGCGCGACGAGAGGTCATGCGCCGACACCGGAGCTCCCTTGCTCGTCGTCAGCCAGTTCACGCTCTACGGCGAGGCCCGCAAGGGCCGCCGTCCGACCTGGAGCGCGGCCGCGCCGGGGCATGTGGCCGAGCCGTTGGTCGACCATCTGGTCGCAGTACTGCGGGAACGCGGCGCTCGTGTGGAGACGGGGAGTTTCGGCGCGGACATGCAGGTCGAGCTGGTCAACGACGGACCGGTGACGGTGCTGCTCGAGCTGCGCCCCGACGGTTAGCTCGGCTGACCGAGCGCAACGACGTCCTGGCTTGCGGGCACGCCGCCCGCGACGAGCGCCGCGTCCTCGGGAGTGGATCTCTTCACCAGGGCGAGCGCCACCGGGCCGAGCTCGTAGTGCCGCGCAGCCGTGCCGACGAAACCGACCTGGCGCCCGTCGAGCTCCACGGCGTCACCGTGACCGGGCAGCGCTGATTCGCTGCCGTCCAGGTGGAGCAGCACCAGCCGGCGCGGCGGACGACCGAGGTTGTGCACGCGCGCCACGGTCTCCTGGCCGCGGTAGCAACCCTTGTCGAGGTGCACCGCGGTTGCCAGCCAGCCGACCTCGTGCGGGATGGTCCGGTGGTCGGTCTCGAACCCGAGACGTGGCAGGCGCATCGCGACCCGCAGCGCCTCGCTGGCCCAGATGCCGACCGGGTCACCGGCCGCCTGCACCGTGGCGAGCAGTTGGTCACGCGGCACCAGGAGCTCGGTCCCGAGCGGCGTCACTCGCGTGAGACCGCCGGCGAAGGTGCGTCCCTGCGGGAGCAGGACGACGCCGTACGACGACGACACGTCCTCGACCTCGACGTCGTTCCAGAAGCGCATCGAGGTGAGATAGCCGATCAGTGCTGGAGCGGTCCCCGGCTCCACGTGCATCCAGGTCGCCGTTCCGTCGTCAACCAGGTAGAGCGCGTGCTCGACATGGCCGTGCGGACTGAGGACCAGCGCCTCGGCGGCGATGCCCGGTGCGAGGTGCTCGAGGTGCTGCGTGGTGAGCGAGTGCAGCCACGTCAGGCGGTCCGGACCGCTGACCCGCAGCACCGGGCGGTGCGAGAGGTCCACCGCGCCCTCGCCGGAGACGAACCGGCGCTGCTCGCGGAACGGGTCCCCGTAGTGCCCGGCGACGGTGTCGTCAGGCGGATCCGCCGGCACCGCTCCCGGGACCGACCGCAGTGCGCCGGTCACGACGTCCCGCCTCCAGACGGCGGCCCCGCCGTACAGCCGGGACACCGGCCGTAGATCGCGAAGTGCGCCACGTCGGTGACGAACCCGTGCTCGTTGGCCAGTCGCTGGACCAACGCGTCGGCGACGGACACGTCGGTCTCGGTGACCCCACCGCAGTCCCGGCAGACCAGATGCAGGTGGTCCTCGTCGGTGGCGGCGTGGTAGGTCGGCGCACCGTGGCCGAGGTGGGTGTGGGTGACCAGACCGACGTCCTCGAGCAGCTCGAGCGTGCGGTAGACCGTCGAGATGTTGACCGCGGGAGACGTCCGCTGCACCTCGGCGCAGATGTCGTCCGGCGTGCCGTGGCGCAGCGCGGTCACCGCGTCGAGCACGAGCTGGCGCTGCGCGGTCGTCCGGTAGCCCCGCGCGCGCAGCGTCGAGTGCAGCGACGTCAGGCCGGCGGGGTCGGTCGTGCTCGGCTCGGTCGTCATGCGCGCTGCAGGGTCGCCGAGAGGTGCGGTTGCAGCGGCTGGTCGACGGCCGCCATGTCGTAGGCCCACAGCAACTTGCCGTCGACCAGGCCGTAGAGCCGGTGTCCGGCGACGTAGGCCTTCGCCGAGTCCGTGCGCGCGACCACGTCCGTCTGCAGCTCGATCTTGGCCGGCTCGACCGTGCCGAGCCAGATCTCGACGAAACCAGTTGGGTGCGCGAGTAGCACCTCGACCGAGCCGTCTGGCTGCGGCCGCCAGTAGCCGGTCTCCTGGGCGAGCGGCCGCACCTCGTTGCCCTCGTCGTCGAGCAGCCAGCTGCGGCTCAGGTAGTGGAGGTACGGCTTGCCCACCTCGCTGAACGTGACCTCCTGGCTGAACCGGAACTCCTCGATCGTCGGGTAGCCGCCGACGCCGACCCCGCGCCAGGTGCCGAGCAGCCAGGCGACCGGGACCAGCTCGGCGGGCAGGTCCGCGCGCAGCTCGACCGCCACGTCAGCCCCGGTCCGTCCGGAACAGCCGGAAGAGGGCGAACGCGGCTGTCCCCGCACCGGCCAGCAGCAGGAGCACGAGGAGCAGCACGGACAGGTAAGCCGCCATGTCGCCCGAGTTTACTGCCGGGAGGGCCCGACTCAGCCGATCGTGACCTCGAGCTCGGCGACCGCCCCGGTCTCCGCGACCACCGTGCGGTCGACCGGGGTCGCCCGCGGTGCGAGTGTCCGGACCGTCCAGGTGCCCGGCGCGGCGAAGAACCGGAACGCGCCCGTCGCCGACGTCGGCACCTCGGCGGTGAACTCGCCGCTGGAGTCGAGCAGCCGCACGTACGCGTTGGGCACCGGCTCGCCGTCGCGCGTCACCACACCCTGGACCACCGCTTCGGAGTCCAGGTCGACACCCTCGGTCGAGACGCCGCCCTCAGTGGCTCCGCACATCAGGCGTCCCCGAGCTCGATCGGCACACCGACGAGCGAGCCCCACTCCGTCCAGGACCCGTCGTAGTTCTTCACCTTGGGCTGGCCGAGGAGCTCGTGCAGCACGAACCACGTGTGCGCCGACCTCTCACCGATCCGGCAGTAGGCGATGGTGTCCCTACCGAGGTCGACACCCTTGCCCTGGTAGAGCGAGGTCAGCTCGTCGTCCGACTTGAAGGAGCCGTCGTCGTTCGCGGCCTGCGACCACGGGATGTTGGCCGCGGTCGGGATGTGCCCGGGGCGCTGAGCCTGCTCCTGCGGTAGGTGCGCCGGCGCAAGCAGCCGGCCGGCGAACTCGTCGGGCGAGCGCACGTCCACCAGGTTCTTCTGGCCGATGGCCGCCTCGACCTCGTCGCGGAACGCGCGGATCGAGCGGTCCTGGTCCTTGGCGGTGTACGTCGTCGCCGGCCGCTCGGCCACGTCGGCCACCAGCTCACGCGAGTCCAGCTCCCACTTCTTGCGGCCGCCGTCGAGCAGCCGGACGTCGTCGTGCCCATAGAGCTTGAAGTACCAGTACGCGTAGGCCGCGAACCAGTTGTTGTTGCCGCCGTACAGCACGACGGTGTCGTCATTGGCGATGCCACGCGACGACAGCAGTGCCTCGAACTGCTCCTTGTTGACGAAGTCACGTCGGACCTGGTCCTGCAGGTCCTTCTTCCAGTCGATGCGCAGGGCACCGCGGATGTGGTTCTTGTCGTAGGCGCTGGTGTCCTCGTCCACCTCGACCAGGACGATCTTGGGGTCGTCGAGATGGGCTTCCACCCAGCTGGCGTCGACCAGGGTGTCGGTGCGGCTCATGCGGAGACCTCCTTGTGGGAAGCGGAAATGCGATGGAAGAGCAGGTAGACCTCGCAACCGAGGCAGACACCGAACGCCGCGTTGAGGAAGGCGGCGACGAGCGCGGCGGCGACGGCGAGAAGTCCGAGCAGTGTGCTGCCCGCGAGCAGGCCGGCCAGCCCCAGCAGGCCGAACCCGAGACCCACCGCCTGGGCGAACCGGGGCGGCCGGGCGTCCTCCATCTCGGCCGGCGGGCCGAGGCGTGGGCGCACGAGGCGACGGAACAGCACGCCGTACGGCGACCTGTCACGCACCCCGAGCGCGAAGACGACCACCTGCGCGGCCAGCAGCCACCAGCTCCCGGTGACCAGGACGACCGCGAGCACGGCAGTGGTGAGCGCAGCCGAGAAACGCAGACCGCGAGGGTCGACAACCATTGAGTGCTCCTGACGAGGAGGGGACGTGCTCGGGGGAAGGCGTCAGGAAGCTGGACAGAGCGCGGTCGCGACGCGCAGCAGGTCCACTGCGCGGCGCCGGGTCAGCTCTGTGGTCACGAGACCCAAGGGTAGACCCCGATCACCGGTCGACGCGGCCGTTCCGCGATATGAGACGAACGTCCTCATGTCGAGACGGCCAGGTCGAGCGCCGCGAGCACGTCGGACCGCCGCGGCTGGCCGCTGGCGCGGCTCTCGACGTTTCCCGCACGGTCCAGGACGAGGACCGTCGGGACGCGCCGCACGTCCAGGGAGCGCACCAGAGCCGAGGCCGAGGTCGCATCGACCTCCACGTGGCCGACGCCGTCCAGCCTCGCCGCGACATCGGCGAGCAGCAGCCGCGTCCCACGACAGGGCGCGCAGAAGGCAGTGGAGAAGTGCACGAGCGTGGCGCGGGACCCAAGCGGGCTGCCGAGGTCCGCCGCGGCGAGGCGCGGAGCCGCACCCGCGTCGCGCCCGACGGTCAGCCGACGGCCCGAGCGACGCAGCCACCAGCCGGTCGCGCACGCCACCAGCAGGGCGGCGGCGATCCACAGCAGACCTGCCATGTCCGGGACAACGAGCCGGGCCGGGTCCGGCATTCCGCCCACATTGCGGTCGGCACCGGTGGCGCAGTGCCTGGCACTGAGGCCCTCAGCCCAGCAGGATCAGCCCGAGGATGTACGCCGCCGGGCCGGCGAAGGCGATGGGCAGGGCGGCCGCCGTCATCCGGTCGTGCCCGGCAGCCCGCCGTACCAGCGCGAGGGCGACCTCGGCGAGGACAGCGGCGGCCAGGCCGAGCAGCCCGCCGTTGCCCGCGCCGAGGTGGGTCGCCTGACCGACCAGCCAGCCCAAGGCGCCTCCGGCGCCGAGACCGAGCGGCATGCTCACCCAGGTCGGCCCCGGCAGGGCGGCCAGCAACGTCGCGCCCGCAGCGGCAACGGCCACGGCCGTCACCAGCGCGGCCGAGCCGCTGGTGTCGCCGTAGGCCGGCAGGTAGAGGGCGGCCAGGACCACGGTGACCGTCAGTGTCGTGGTCGCGCTGATCGAAGCCGTCACGCCCTCGCGCGGCGCCCGGCGCACCATCTGCTGCACGAACCCGGCCACGATGGTCAGACCCAGCACGCCGGACAGCGGCGCGAGGGGGCCCGACTCGTCGTGCCTCACCAGCAGCAGGTCGCCGCCGAGCGCGGCAGCGCCGGCGATGACCACGGCACCGACCCGGCCGGGCACCAGCAGGGTGCGGTGCCAGCCGGCCACCACGAAGCCCTGGACCAGCGCGACCGCCAGCACGAGCACCACCACACCGGCGTACGCCGAGAGCGAGACCGCCCCGGCGAGGACGACGGTCAGGGCCAGAGCCATCCGCGCATCGTGCCAGAGGATGATCGTCGCGCCGGCCGTTCGCCGACTCAGCCTCCGGCGAACGGGGGCAGCACCTCGATCACGACGCCGTCGGTGAGCGTGGTCTGCGGGTTGGCACGCACGCCGTCGACCAGGAACGTGCAGTGCCCGAGGACCCGGCCCAGCTCGGTCCCGTGGGCCGCGG
>JAVEDG010000268.1 GCA_030841245.1 Actinomycetota bacterium | reverse complement strand
CTGGGCGATGAAGTTGCCCATCGTGGCGCGCCGGTCCCCCGCCATCACCACACCGCCCGGGAAGGTCAGGGCGACGATCGTGGTGCCGTGCGGCGCCTCGGTGGTAAGGGCGGTGGCCGGAGGCGTGCGACGTCCAGGGAGGAGCTCGGGCGCGTGCTCGCCGAGGAAGTCGGCGAAAGACGCGCTGCCGGGGGTGAGAAAGGCAGCCGGTAGGCGCCCGGGCCCAGCGTGATGGGTTGCCACACATCTCCTTCCACATAGGCCGCTGCACGGCGCATGATCACTGGGTCGTCCCGCAGCTGACCGATGGCAGCATTGCACGTGAAGCAAGGCACGCCACGAATCCTGCCGGTTTCGTGGTCGTGGTCGATGTGGGCCGGCTTGTTCTTCAGGCAGATCGGGCACACCGGCTGGGCAGCGAACAGAGCCTCGACCTCGTCTGGCGACAGCGAGTACTTGCGTGCGAGATACCCGATGCGCCCGCGCTGGGCGCTGCAGCTTTTGCAGTAACTCGCCCAGCCGTCCCGAGCCGCGCGGTTGGCGTTCCAATCCGACATCGGCTTGATCTGGCTGCACCCCGGACAGAATTTCTTCCCCGGCGGTATCTCGATCTTGGCCCGGACTGACTTGCCGATGGCCTCTCGCTTTCTGCGGTAGGCATCTGCCTGGCAGTCGCGGCGATGGTGCTGCAACCCGTCGTGCGTCGACCTGTTCTTCGCGAAGCCATCAACAGGTTTGGCCAGTCGACAGCTGCTGCAGTACTTGGTCATTATTGTCTACTAAATCAGTTTCATTCCCCGCCCTTTTGGACAAAGCCGCGAACGAATTCCTCCGAGTTCTCCTCTAATGCCTCGTCGATCTCGTCCAGGATCGCGTCGATGTCCTCGTCGAGCTTCTCCTTGCGCTCGGCGACGTCGGAGGCCTCCTGGGCCTCGACCTCGTCGGCGTCCTGCGTCGCCTTGTTCGCGCGCTTCTGGCCGCCGGTGTCCTTGCTCGCCATCTCGGTCCAGCCCTCCCGGGTCGGGTGGTTCGCCCTCGCTCGACGAACCTCGGACCCGACCCTATCCGCAGGCCCGGACGCAAACCCGGCTGTTCCATGCTCGCCAGTCGGCTGCGGCGACAGTCGACCGGCGCCGATCAGAGCTGGTCGACCCACTCGTGACCGGGATGCGTGAGCTCGAGGGCAGCCCGCAGCCACTTCCGGGAGTCGTCGTCCAGCATGGGCACCAGCCCGGCGAAGTCGGCCCTGTCCTTGTCCCGCATGAGCCGCGCCTTGAACAGCAGGGCGATCTCCGGCCGCTGGTATGGCACGCCGTCGGGCGTGCGCCGGATCACTTCCGAGAGCGGCCGGCGCAGCCGGTGGTCCCGCTTGTAGACCCAGTCGTCGCCCTGGACCGGCGTGACGAGCAGGTCGAGGATCCAGGGCGAGAACCCGTCCCGGCGTACCCAGCGCTGCTCGTGCTCCTCCCGCGGCTCTGGGTCATCCAGGGCGAGGTAGCGCAGGTCGCCGCCGTGGATGTCCCACACGTGCAGCGGGTGCAGCCACCGGCGTACGGCAGCGAGGTCCCGGCTGGCCACGGACACCTCGATGTCCTCGTGCTCGCGCGGCGGTCCGCCGCCGAGCTCCACCGACCAGCCGCCGACCACCCACCACGCGAACGGGGCTCCGTCGAACAGGTCCCGCGCGCCGGCCGGGGACAACGGGTCGGAGGGCCCGTAGATGGAGTGGAACTCCTCGTCGGTCAGCTCCCGCGGCGGCGCGGGGTCGGCCTCAGCCACCCGTGATCGCCCGCACCAGGTCCTCGGCGCGGTCGCAGCGGTCCAGCAGGTCACCCACGTGCTCCTTGGTCCCGCGCAGCGGCTCCAGCGTCGGCACCCGCTGCAGCGACTCCTGACCCGGCAGGTCGAAGATCACCGAGTCCCAGGACGCTGCTGCAACCTCGTCGGCGTACTTCTCCAGGCAACGGCCCCGGAAGTAGGCGCGGGTGTCGGTCGGTGGGGTCAGGATGGCCGCCTCGACCTCGGCGTCGGTCGTGATGCGCTCGAAGCGGCCCGAGGACGACAGCCGGTTGAACAGCCCCTTGTCCGGGCGCACGTCGGAGTACTGGAGGTCGACGGCCTGCAGCCGCGGTGAGCTCCAGTCCAGCCCGTCGCGCGACCGGTAGCCCTCGAGGATCTGCAGCTTGGCTACCCAGTCGAGCTCGCGGTGCAGCGACATGGGGTCGGTCTCGAGGCGGGTGAGCACCGACTCCCACCGCTCCAGGACATCGAGCGTGACCGGGTCGGCATCGGAACCGAACCGGTCCTCGACGTACTTGCGGGCCTGTTCGGCGTACTCCATCTGCAGCTGTACCGCGGTGAGTTTGCGGCCCGCCCGAAGGCTCACCAGGGTCTGCAGCGACGGGTCGTGCGAGACGGCGTGCAGCGTGCCGACCGGCCGCTCGACGACGAGGTCGACGGAGAGGAACCCGTCCTCGATCATCGCCAGCACCAGCGCAGTGGTCCCGAGCTTGAGGTAGGTCGAGATCTCGGCCAGGTTGGCGTCGCCGATGATCACGTGCAGGCGCCGGTACTTCTCGGCGACGGCGTGAGGCTCGTCGCGGGTGTTGATGATGGGGCGCTTGAGCGTCGTCTCCAGCCCGACCTCGACCTCGAAGTAGTCGGCCCGCTGCGAGATCTGGAACCCGTCGGTCCGGCCGTCCTGGCCGATGCCCACCCGGCCGGACCCGCAGACCACCTGGCGGGAGACGAAGAACGGCGTCAGGTGCCGCACGATGTCGGCGAAGGGTGTCTCGCGGCGCATCAGGTAGTTCTCGTGGGTGCCGTAGGAGGCACCCTTGTTGTCGGTGTTGTTCTTGTAGAGGTTCAGCGGCGACGTACCGGGGATCGTCGCGGCCCGGCGCGATGCCTCGGCCAGGATCCGCTCCCCCGCCTTGTCCCAGATCAGGAGGTCGCGCGGGTTGGTGCACTCGGGCGAGCTGTACTCGGGGTGGGCGTGGTCCACGTAGAACCGGGCGCCGTTGGTGAGGATCACGTTGGCCAGCCCGACGTCCTCGTCGGTGAGCTGGGTCGGGTCCGCCACTTCGCGCGCCAGGTCGAAGCCGCGCGCGTCGCGCAGCGGGCTCTCCTCCTCGAAGTCCCAGCGGGCCCGGCGGGCTCGTGCGGACGCCGGCTGGGAGTAGGCGTTGACGACCTGGGAGGAGATCAACATCGCGTTGGCGCCCGGGTTTCCCGGCACCGAGATGCCGTACTCGGTCTCGGTCCCCATGACTCGGCGCGCACTCATGGCTTTCAGCGTACGACGTGGTGCCCTCGCTCCGGGCGCCGCGCACCCCTCACGAGTGGCGAGAACTGGCCGCTCCCGCGCGCCGCGAGGCGGCCAGAACTCGCCACTCGACGACAGGCGGCGGGCGAGGACAGGGTCGGGACGGCGGAACGGACGGTGCCGGGGCCTAGAGGTACTGCCCGGTGTTGGCAACCGTGTCGATCGAGCGGCCGGCCTCGGTGCCCTGCTTGCCCTGGATCAGGGTGCGGATGTAGACGATGCGCTCACCCTTCTTGCCGGAGATCCGTGCCCAGTCGTCCGGGTTCGTCGTGTTGGGCAGGTCCTCGTTCTCCTTGAACTCGTCGACGCAGGCCGCGAGCAGGTGGGAGATCCGGATGCCCTTCTGGCCGAGGTCGAGGAAGTCCTTGATCGCCATCTTCTTGGCCCGGTCGACGATGTTCTGGATCATCGCGCCGGAGTTGAAGTCCTTGAAGTAGAGGACCTCTTTGTCGCCGTTGGCGTAGGTCACCTCGAGGAACTTGTTCTCGTCCAGCTCGGAGTACATCCGCTCAACCGTGCGCTGGATCATGCCCGACACCGTGGCCTCACGGTCGTCCTCGTGCTCCTTGAGGTCGTCGGCGTGCAGCGGCAGGGTCGCGGTGATGTACTTCGAGAAGATGTCGCGCGCGGACTCCGCGTCCGGGCGCTCGATCTTGATCTTCACGTCCAGCCGGCCCGGCCGCAGGATGGCCGGGTCGATCATGTCCTCGCGGTTCGATGCGCCGATGACGAGGACGTTCTCCAGCCCCTCGACACCGTCGATCTCGGAGAGCAGCTGCGGCACGATGGTGTTCTCGACGTCGGAGGAGACACCGGAGCCGCGGGTGCGGAACAGCGAGTCCATCTCGTCGAAGAACACGATGACCGGGGTTCCCTCGGACGCCTTCTCCCGCGCCCGCGAGAACACCAGCCGGATGTGGCGCTCGGTCTCACCGACGTACTTGTTGAGCAGCTCGGGGCCCTTGATGTTGAGGAAGAACGAGCGCCCCTCGGGCTTGCCCGTCACCTCCGCGACCTTCTTGGCCAGGGAGTTGGCGACCGCCTTGGCGATCAGCGTCTTCCCGCACCCGGGCGGGCCGTAGAGCAGCACGCCCTTGGGCGGGCGCAGCTGGTGCTCCTGGAACAGCTCGGGGTGCAGGTAGGGCAGCTCGACGGCGTCGCGGATCTGCTCGATCTGGGCAGCCAGGCCGCCGATCAGCGAGTAGTCGATGTCGGGGACCTCTTCGAGGACGAGCTCCTCGACCTCAGACTTGGGCACCCGCTCGTACACGTAGCCCGAGCGCGGCTCCAGCAGGAGCGACTCCCCGACCCGCAGGTGCTCACCGTCCAGCAGCGGCTCGGCGAGCCGGACGACCTTCTCCTCGTCCGTGTGCCCGACGACCAGGGCGCGCTCGCCGTCGGCGAGCAGCTCCTTGAGCATCACGACTTCGCCGAGGCTCTCGAACTTCATCGCTGACACGACGTTCATGGCCTCGTTGAGCATGACCTCCTGGCCACGCTGCAGGTCGTCGAGCTCGACCGTGGGGCTGACCGCGACGCGCAGCTTTCGGCCGCCGGTGAAGATGTCGGCGGTGTCGTCGTCGTTGCGCTGGATGAAGGTGCCGAAGCCGGCCGGAGGCTGGGCCAGCCGGTCGACCTCCTCCTTCAGCGCCACGATCTGGTCGCGCGCCTCCTTGAGCGTGGTGACGAGCCGCTCGTTCTGCGTCGTCACGGACGCGAGGTTGGACTGGAGCTCTCCGATGCGGTCCTCGAGCGCACGCAGGTGGCGCGGCGAGTCGGTCACCTTGCGGCGCAGCGCGCTGACCTCGTCCTCGAGTGCCCGCACCTGCTCGTTGAGGTCGCTCCCGCGTGCTGTCATGCGGGACCGAGCGTCCTCACCTGGACGGTTCGTGTCAGACACGACTTCACCTCCCCGGCGCGGGGTGCTCCCGGTCGAGAGCCCGTCACCATGACCCTACCTTCGGCACACCAGGAGGGAACCTGCAACGGTGTGTGTCGCGTAATACTTCAAATGCGCCGGCGGGATGCTTCAACGGGCCTCTGGCGGTGTCCGGCGAGGGTCCGCCGCCACGGCTCATCCACCGCGGACGAACCCCGACCCGTCCCAGCGCCAGGACGCCGAGAAGTGGCGGTCCGGGCAGCAACGGGGCACTTGTCCCGAGGAGTACGTCGAGCCGGCGGCCAGCACGGTCGAGCCGGCCAGCCGCACGGAGCGCAGCAGGACGTCGTCGCCGGCCACCAGCATGGTGGCCATCAGCTGCGGGCCGGCCGCGGGACCGGAGTAGGCGAAAAGGGCGTCCGGCGGGCTTCCCGCGCCCGCCCGGCAGTGGACCGAGACGACGGTGTCGGTCCTGCCGTCGCGGTCGATGTCGCCCAGCGTGACCGTCCCGACCTGGATCGGCACGCCCTCGCAGCTCATCGGGTACGGCACCCCGGGCCAGTCCACGTCTGCCATCGGGTCGGACTGCGGACCGACGAGGACCCATCCACCGGGCTCGCGGTGTCGCGGCGGTGGGCTCTGCGACGTGCCCGGCGGGCTCCCTGGCGTCGACGAGGCTTGGCCTGCCCCTGTGCTGGTCCGGGTCGTGGCGTCGACGGAGGTCGAGGCATCTCCTCTTGACGTGCTCGGTGACCCGGCCGGTCCGGCGAGGCGCGGCCAGAGCGACAGCCCGAACAGGCACACGAGCCCGAAGACGACGGCGACGACCGCGCGTCGACGCTCCGTGGCCTGCCGGCTTCCCCGCTCTTGCTGCTGGTGCGTCACGCGTCAGGCCTCGCCGTACGCGCCTTTGGCCGGCCGTCGACGACGCAGCGGAGGCGCGACCCCAGGGGCGAGACGTCGCGAGGTCAGGAGGAACCCGGTGTGCCCGACCATCCGGTGCTCCGGCCGGACCGCCAGACCCTCGAGGTGCCACCCGCGCACCAGCGACTCCCAGGCGTGCGGTTCGGTGAAGGTGCCGTGCTCGCGCAGCGCCTCTGCCGTCCGGGACAGCTGGGTGGCCGTGGCCACGTAGCAGATGAGGACCCCGCCTGGGACCAGCGCCTGCGAGACCGCGTCCAGGCAGTCCCACGGAGCGAGCATGTCGAGCACCGCCCGGTCGACGTCGGTCTCCTCGAGCTTCTCCACGAGGTCGCCGACCGTGAGCCGCCAGGCCGGGTGCGGGCCTCCGAAGAAGCTCTCGACGTTGTCCTTCGCGATGTCCGCGAAGTCCTGCCGCCGTTCGTACGACGAGACGCGGCCCTGGTCGCCCACCGCGCGCAGCAGCGACATGGTCAGGGCGCCCGAGCCGACACCGGCCTCCACGACGTGGGCTCCGGGGAAGATGTCGGCCATGTGGACCACCTGGCCGGCGTCCTTGGGGTAGACGACGGCAGCCCCGCGCGGCATCGACAGCACGTAGTCGGCCAGCAGCGGTCGGAAGGCGAGGTAGGCGACACCGCCGGTGGTGGTGACGACCGACCCCTCCGGGGCGCCGATCAGCACGTCGTGCGCGAGGGCGCCCTTGTGGGTGTGGAAGTCCTTGCCGGCGACCAGCGTGATGGTGTGCATCCGCCCCTTCGGATCGGTGAGCTGGACCCGGTCGCCGTCACCGAAAGGTCCCCGACGCTGCTCGGCTCCCGTAGGTACCGAGCCTGCTGACATGGTCCGCGAGTCTAGGGCGTGTCCAGCTCACGCCCTGGGCGTGCCGGTTGGCAGCGCGTGCCTCAGCTCGGCGCGATCGCCCGCTCGACGTCGACGGTCGACAGCACGCCGTAGATCTCGCCGTTCGCCTCGACGACGAGGAACTCCGAGGCGGGGACGTCGGCGATTGCCTCGAGCAGTGCCTCGCCGGTCAGCTCGGCGGACACGACCATCTCCGGGTGCAGCCGTCGTGACAGATCGCCGACCGCCTCCCAGGGCCGACGTGCCAGGGGCACCCGCCGTACCCGGCTTTCCGCGACGATCCCGAGCGGCCGGCCGTCACCGGCGACGACCACGACGGCCGCGGCGCCGGCCTCCTGGGCGCGGCGCAGCGCCTCCGCGAGCGGCAGGTCCGCAGTTGCGGGGACCGCCCGGCGGGTCAGGGTGCGGGCCACCAGGGCGGGCACCCGGGACTGGATCCGGGCCACCGCAAGCGACTGGGTGGCGCCGTTCCAGATGAACCAGCCGAGCAAGGGGCCCCACACGACGCCGAGCAGCGAGGGCGGCTCGGCGGCGCGGGCGGCGAGGGCGACCGGTCCGATCCCCACCACCACGGCCACCGACCGGCCGGCCCAGGCGGCCGCCACTGCCCCGGTCGTCCGGTGACCGGTGAGCCGCCACACGAGGGCCTGCACCATGCGCCCGCCGTCCAGCGGCAGGCCCGGGAGCAGGTTGAAGACGCCGACCGCGAGGTTGCTCCAGGTCAGGGCGTCTACGAGCATCCGGGTCGCGGTGCCGGGATCGAGCAGTCGTGAGAGCAGGAAGCAGCCGAGGCCGAGGACGAGCGAGGTGGCCGGGCCCGCAGCGGCGATGCCCGCCTCGCGGGCCGGTGTCGGTGACGGCTTCTCGATCTCGGACACGCCGCCCAGCAGGTAGAGGCTGATCCGGCGCACGGGCAGACCGGCTCGCAGCGCCACGAGGGTGTGGCTGAGCTCGTGCATGAGCACCGACAGGTACAGCAGCAGGGCGAAGCTGAGCGACACGACGTACTTCCAGGCCCCGATCCCGGGGATCCTTGCCTCGACGGCGGTCGCGTAGCTCACGGTGATCAGCGCCGCCACGAGGAACCAGGTCGGAGCGAGGTAGACCGGCACTCCGAACGGACGACCGATCAGCAGCCCCGAGATGGGCTCATCGCCGCGGCCGGAGCGGTTGTCCACACCGTTGATGCTAGGCGGTCCGGTCCCGGGCCGGCCGCGTCGCCGGGTTACGTCATACCCCCGGCCTACAGTCGAGGACATGACGTGGCAGGCGGCCGGCAAGCCGGGCACCCAGGCTCTGGGGACGCTCGAGGCGGTTCCGGCTGCTGCCCCGGCCGACGCCGGTCCGGAGGTCGGAGATGCGCCTCGCCCACCGTCGCTCTCCCCGTCGCGCGCCAGCGACTTCCTCACCTGCCCGCTGCTCTACCGCTTCCGGGTGATCGACCGGCTGCCCGAGCGGCCCAGCCCGCTCGCGACGCGCGGGACGGTCGTGCACGCCGTGCTGGAGCGGCTCTTCGACCTGCCTGCCGCGGAGCGGACACCGGACCGGGCCGAGGCGCTGCTGGAGCCCGAGTGGTCCCGGCTCCTGAGCGACGAGCCCGAGCTGGCCGACCTGTTCGCGGACGACGCGGAGCAGAGTGAGTGGCTCGACGGTGCTCGCGGGGTGCTCGCCGCCTACTTCGACCTGGAGGACCCCCGTCGGCTCGAGCCGGCTGAGCGCGAGCTGTACGTCGAGTGGGACCTCGACAGCGGGCTCCGCCTTCGGGGGTACGTCGACCGGCTCGACGTCGCACCGGGCGGTGACCTGCGGGTGGTGGACTACAAGACGGGCCGGGCGCCGCGTGAGGGCTTCGAGGCGAAAGCCATGTTCCAGATGCGGTTCTACGCGCTCGTCCTCTGGCGGTTGCGCGGCCGGGTGCCGCGGCTGCTGCAGCTGCTCTACCTCGGCAGCGGCGAGATCCTGCGCTACGAGCCCGACGAGGCCGACCTGCGGGCGACCGAGCGCAAGCTCGGCGCGATCTGGGACGCGATCAGCAGGGCCACCGAGCGGGCCGACTGGCGGCCGAGCCCGAGCAAGCTCTGCGACTGGTGCGACCACCAGAGCCGCTGCCCCGCCTTCGGCGGCACGCCACCTCCGCTCCCGCTCCTCCCGGTGCCGGCAGTGCCGCACGTGCAGGCGGCCGAAGAGCGCCCGTCGCCGCACACGCCGGGCGACGAGGTCTAGTAGTCGACCTGGGCGGTCCGGTCGACTCAGGGTCACCCTGATTCATGACGGATGTCATCCCGGTTACACCCTGAATGTGGTGGGCGTGTGGGCGTCGGGCTTCTACGGTGGGCGGACAGACGAAGCCAGATCAAGGAGTACCGACGGTGACCAGCGCTGCCATCCCTGCCCAGAACGCCCCCCGAGGTCCTGCCGCGCGAGCCGTCGACCTGACGAAGGTCTACGGCTCGGGTGACACCCGGGTCGTCGCCCTGGACCAGATCTCGTGCACGTTCCAGCGAGCCCAGTTCACCGCGATCATGGGCCCGTCCGGCTCCGGCAAGTCCACCCTGATGCACTGCCTCGCCGGGCTCGACGACGCCACCGGCGGTTCGGTCTTCATCGGCGACACGGACATCACCACGCTCGACGACAAGCGGCTCACCCGGCTGCGCCGGGACGCCGTCGGGTTCATCTTCCAGGCCTACAACCTGCTGCCGACCCTGACCGCGCTGGAGAACATCACGCTGCCGTTGGACATCGCGGGCCGCAAGCCCGACAAGGAGTGGCTGGACACGGTCGTGGACACCATCGGGCTGCGCGACCGGCTCTCCCACCGCCCGACCGAGCTCTCCGGCGGGCAGCAGCAGCGGGTGGCGTGCGCGAGGGCGCTGGTGAGCCGACCGGACATCATCTTCGCCGACGAGCCGACCGGCAACCTCGACAGTGCCAGCGGCACCGAGGTGCTGTCGTTCCTGCGACGCTCCGTGACGGACATGCACCAGACGATCGTCATGGTCACCCACGACCCGAGCGCCGCGGCGTACTCCGACCGGGTGCTGTTCCTCGCCGACGGGCGCATCGTCGATGAGATGGCCGACCCCACGGCCGAGGCGGTCCTGGACCGGATGAAGAAGTTCGAGATCTCCCACTCCACTGTGATCGAGAAGGCGCACTCGGGGGACGACGGTCGATGATCCGCGCCACGTTCAAGAGTCTGGCCGCGCGCAAGCTGCGGCTGGTGCTCTCCTCGCTGTCCATCGTTCTCGGTGTCTCGTTCGTGGCCGGTGCATTCGTCCTGACCGACAGCCTGGGCAAGGTGTTCGATGACCTGTTCACCACGATCAGCAAGAACGTCGCTGTCGATGTGCGGGGCCACAAGGTCACGACGGGCGACAACGGCGACGTCCGCTCGCTGCTGCCGCAGGACCTCGTGCGGACCGTGAAGGCGGTCGACGGGGTCCGTGAGGCGCAGGGGCAGGTGCAAGGCAGCGCGCAGCTGGTGAACAAGGACGGCAAGGTGGTCAGCACCGGAGGCGCCCCGACGTTCGGCTTCAACTGGTACAACTCCGATTTGCTGCAGAGCGGCACCATCGTCAAGGGCCGTGCACCGCACGGTCCCGGCGAGATCGCCATCAACCAGGGCCTGGTCGACCGCACCGGCTACACGGTGGGCTCCTCCGCCCCCGTGCTCAGCGACAAGCCGCTGAAGAGCTACAAGATCGTCGGCATCGTCGAGTTCGACGGAAAGCCGTCCTTCGCCGGGGAGACCGACGTCTTCTTCGACACGACGACCGCTCAGCACGTGCTGAACATGACCGGCAGGTTCACCGACATCACCGTTGCCGCCGACGACGGCGTCAGCCAGACCACCTTGCGCGACCGGATCCGGGCCGTCCTGCCGTCCGGCGTCCACGCGATCACCGGGAAGGCCGTCTCGGAAGAGGAGGCGAGCGCCGTCAAGCAGGGTCTCTCCTTCTTCAACACCTTCCTGCTGGTGTTCGCGCTCATCGCGCTGTTCGTCGGTGCGTTCATCATCTTCAACACGTTCTCGATGCTGGTGGCACAGCGCACCCGCGAGCTCGCCCTGATGCGGATGCTCGGGGCGTACCGTCGTCAGGTCCGCCGGGCGGTCCTGCTCGAGGCCGTCGTCGTCGGCCTGCTCAGCTCGCTCATCGGGCTGTTCGCCGGCATCGGGGTCGCGATCGGGCTCAAGGCCCTCTTCGGCGTGTTCGGGGCCCAGCTGCCCGACGGTCCGACGGTCGTCGAGACCCGCACCGTGATCGTGGCGTTCGCCGTCGGGACGCTGGTCACTGCCGCCGCAGCCTTCATGCCGGCCCGCCGGGCCAGCCGGGTCGCCCCGTTGGCCGCGCTGCGAGACGCGGCGACTCCCGACCGCTCGCTGCGGCGACAGACCATCGTCGGGCTCGTGGTGCTGGCGCTCGGTGCCGCGGCGATGGCCCGGTCGCTCTCCGGCAGCAGCGGCCTGTCCCTGCTGGGGCTCGGCACGTTGCTGGCCTTCATCGGGGTCGCGATGCTCTCCCCGCTGGTGAGCCGGCCGGTGGCAGCGGGCGTGGGCCGGCTGTTCTCGCGGCGGCTGCCCGGCCGGCTGGGACGCGAGAACGCAGTCCGCAACCCGCGTCGTACGGCGGCCACCGCGGCCGCGCTCATGGTGGGCCTGGCCCTGATCAGCGCCGTCACGGTGCTCGGGTCATCGGTCAAGTCGAGCGCCGCGAAGACCATCTCGGCCGCCGTCAGCGCCGACTTCATCCTCAACACCAACGGTCCGGGTTTCCCCGACGCCGTCATAAAGGAGGCCGCCAATCAGCCGGGCGTGGCCAGCACGGCCGGGGTGAAGGTCGACGGCTTCGTCATCGACGGCAAGCAGGAGTTCGTCACGGCATTCCCCGCCAAGGCGATCGGCGACCTGGTGAACATCAAGGCCGTAGCCGGGTCGAGCGACCTGTCCCCCGGTGTCATCCTCCTGTCCAAGGACGCAGCCAAGGCCCGAAAGGTCGCGGTCGGTGACACCGTCACCGTGCAGTTCGCCCGGTCGGGCAAGGAGAAGCTCACGGTCGGTGGCACCTACGAGACGAACCAGCTGATCGGCGACTACCTCGTCGACCAGTCCAAGGCGGCGGACTTCTCCACCCAGCGAAACGTCGCGGCTCTGGTCGGGGTCGACTCAGGTGCGGACGTCGCGAACGTCCGGGCTCACCTCGACGCGGCGCTCAAGCAGTACCCCAACGTCGAGGTGCTCGACCAGTCCGAGTTCGTCGCCGAGTTCCAGGGGCAGATCAACCAGGTCGTTACGATCATCAACATCCTGCTCGGGCTCTCGGTCGTGATCGCCCTCCTCGGTGTGCTCAACACGTTGGCGCTCTCGGTCATCGAGCGGACGCGTGAGCTGGGACTGCTGCGGGCCGTGGGCATGGCCCGGCGGCAGGTCAAGCGGATGATCCGGACCGAGGCCGTGCTGATCTGCACGTTCGGCGGGCTGCTCGGGCTGGTGGTCGGTTCGATCTTCGGGGTCGCCCTGCAGCAGGCGCTCAAGGGGCAAGGTGTGTCCGAGCTCGGTTTCCCGGTCGTGACGATGCTGGTCTACCTGCTCGGCGCGGCGGCGGCGGGTGTGGTCGCTGCGGTGCTCCCGGCCAGGCGCGCCGCACGGCTCAATGTGCTGCAGGCCATCGCCACCGAATGAACCCGTCGGTTGCGGAGTGGGTGCGGCGTGGCGCCGGCCGGCCGGCCGGCTCACCCCGCGACGAGCCGACGCAACCAGGCCAGGTCGATGTCGCGCAGCGAGCCGACGACAGCCGTGGCCAGCCCAGCGGGGACGGGGGCGGCGCCCGGCACCGCGACGGTCGGGCAACCCGCGGCGCGCGCGGCACGAACGCCGGTCGGCGAGTCCTCCAGCGCCACGCAGTCGCGCGGCGACAGGCCGAGCGTCGCTGCGGCCCGCACGTAGGGCTCGGGGTCGGGCTTCGTGCGTGTGACGTCGTCCCGGGCCACCGTCACCTCGAAGTGTGAGCGGCCGACGACGTCGAGTACCGGCTCGACGATCCGCCGGTACGACGACGAGACGAGACCGGTCGGCAGGCCGGCCCGGCGGACCTCCCCTAGCAGCTCGTGCGCCCCGGGCATCCAGTGCACCGGCCCGGTCCGGACCAGCGACTCCATCTCGTCCATCAGCCAGCGCGCGACCTCGTCGGGCGACACGTCGTCACGACCGGACAGGTCGAGCATCACCCGAGCGGCACGCTCGAGCGGTCCACCGACCACGTCGGCCTGGTGCTCGCGACCCCACAGACTTTCGACGCGGGATCCGGCGAGCCGCTCCATGACGTGGGTCTCTGCGCGGAACCAGCACTCCTCGGTGTCGACGAGCAGGCCGTCCATGTCGAAGAGCACTGCCCGCAGCTCGCCGGGGTCCGGGCTCGGTTGCGGGCCACCGGCCAGCTCGCCGGTGACGCCCTCGGTCGCGGTCACTTGGCGTTGAAGTACTTGGCTTCGGGGTGATGCAGGACCAGAGCGTCGGTGGACTGCTCCGGATGCAGCTGGAACTCCTCGGAGAGGGAGACGCCGATGCGGTCCGGGCGCAGCAGCTCGACCACCTTGGCGCGGTCCTCGAGGTTGGGGCAGGCGCCGTAGCCGAAGGAGAACCGGGCGCCGCGGTAGCGGAGGTCGAAGAACTCCTCCGGTCGCTGCGGGTCCTCAGCGGCGAAGCCGAGCTCCGCCCGCATCCGCTGGTGCCAGTGCTCGGCGAGCGCCTCGGTCAGCTGCACCGACAGACCGTGCAGCTCGAGGTAGTCGCGGTAGGAGTCGTGGGAGAACAGCTCAGCGGTGGCCTCCGCGATCCGGGGGCCGATCGTAACCAGCTGCAGGCCGAGCACGTCGACCTCTCCCGAGTCGGCCGAGCGGAAGAAGTCGGCCAGGCACAGATGTCGGCCGTAACGCTGCCGCGGGAACGAGAAGCGGTGCCGCTCACCCCCGGCCTCGTCGAGCACGATCAGGTCGTCACCCTTGCTCACGCACGGGTAGTAGCCGTAGACCACGGCCGGCTCGAGCAGCTGCTCGGCCTGGACGCGCTCGAGCCACATGCGCAGCCTGGGCCGGCCCTCGGTCTCAACCAGGTCCTCGTACGACGCGCCGCCGGTGCCGCGTCCTGCGCGCAGCCCCCACTGGCCCATGAACGTCGCTCGCTCGTCGAGCAGTGACGCGTAGTCCGCGAGCTTGATCCCCTTGACCACCCGGTCGCCCCAGAAGGGTGGAGCGGGCACCGGGTTGTCGCTTGCCACGTCGGACCGGGCCGGCATCTGCTCCGGTGGCGTGGCGTCGGGCCGTCCCTTGGCCGTCACCCGCCTCTTGCGTAGGGCGGGCAGCTCGGCGCCAGGGACCCCGCGCTTCACGGCGATGACGGCGTCCATCAGGCGCAGCCCCTCGAATGCGTCCCGCGCGTAGCGGACCTCGCCCTCGTAGACGTCGGCCAGGTCGTCCTCGACGTACGGGCGGGTCAGTGCTGCGCCGCCGAGGATGACCGGCCACCGCGCGGCGACACCACGGGAGTTCATCTCCTCGAGGTTCTCCTTCATCACCACCGTGGACTTGACGAGCAGGCCGGACATGCCGATGACGTCAGCGCGGTTCTGGTCGGCAGCATCGAGGATGGACGACACCGGCTGCTTGATGCCGATGTTGACAACGGTGTAGCCGTTGTTGGTCAGGATGATGTCGACGAGGTTCTTGCCGATGTCGTGGACGTCGCCCTTGACCGTGGCCAGGACGATGGTGCCCTTGCCCTCCTCGTCGGTGCGCTCCATGTGCGGTTCGAGCCAGGCCACGGCGGCCTTCATGACCTCAGCGGACTGCAGCACGAAGGGCAGCTGCATCTCCCCCCGGCCGAACAGCTCGCCGACGACCTTCATGCCTTCGAGCAGGTGGTCGTTGACGACGTCGAGCGCGGACAGGCCGGAGTCGAGCGCCTCCTGGAGGTCCGGCTCGAGGCCGTTGCGCTCCCCGTCGATGATCCGGCGGGCCAGTCGCTCTCCCAGCGGCAGCGCGGCCAGCTCGTCGGCCCGGGAGGCCCGCACGGCAGCTGCGTCGACGCCCTCGAACAGCTGGAGGAACACGGAGAGGGGGTCGTAGCCCTCGCGGCGGCGGTCGTAGACGAGGTCCAGCGCCACCTGGCGCTGCTCGTCGTCGATCTTGGTCATCGGCAGGATCTTGGCGGCGTGGACGATCGCGGAGTCCAGCCCGGCCTTGACGCATTCGTGCAGGAACACCGAGTTGAGCACGATGCGTGCCGCCGGGTTGACGCCGAACGAGACGTTGGAGACGCCCAGCGTGGTCTGCACCTCGGGATGACGGCGCTTGATCTCGCGGATCGCGGCGATCGTCTCGAGCGCATCGCGCCGGGTCTCCTCCTGCCCGGTCGTGATCGGGAACGTGAGCGAGTCGACCACGATGTCCTCGACCCGCATCCCCCAGTTGCCGGTGAGGTCCTCGATCAGGCGGGTGGCGACCCTGACCTTCCACTCCTCGGTCCGGGCCTGGCCCTCCTCGTCGATGCACAGGGCCACCACGGACGCCCCGTGCTCGCGCACGATCGGCATCAGCGACGCGATGCGCGAGTCGGGTCCGTCGCCGTCCTCGTAGTTGACCGAGTTGATGACCGAGCGGCCGCCGAGCAGCTCGAGACCTGCCTCGATGACGGCCGGGTCGGTGGAGTCCAGCACCAGCGGCAGCGTCGAGGCGGTTGCGAAGCGTCCGGCCACCGCCTTCATGTCCGCCACCCCGTCCCGGCCGACGTAGTCGATGCACACGTCGAGCAGGTGGGCTCCGTCGCGGGTCTGGTCCCGCGCGATCTCGATGCAGTCGTCCCAGCGCTCGCTGAGCAGGGCGTCCTTGAAGGCCCGCGACCCGTTGGCGTTGGTGCGCTCGCCGATGGACAGGAACGCCGTGTCCTGCCGGAACGGCACGTGCTGGTAGAGCGACGCGACCCCGGCCTCGGGGCGTGGGCGGCGGGTGCGCAGACCGCGGCCCTGTACCCGCTCGACGACCTGACGGAGATGCTCCGGCGTCGTGCCGCAGCAGCCGCCGACGAGCGCGAGGCCGAACTCGGCCGTGAAGCCGTCGTGCGCGTCGGCCAGCTCTGCGGGGGTGAGCGGGTACGACGCACCGTCGCGGCCGAGCATGGGCAGCCCGGCGTTGGGCATGCAGCTGAGCCCGACCCGGGCATGACGTGAGAGATGGCGCAGGTGCTCGCTCATCTCCGCCGGTCCGGTCGCGCAGTTGAGCCCGATCAGGTCGATGCCCAGCGGCTCCAGGGCGGTCAACGCCGCAGCGATCTCGGTGCCGAGCAGCATGGTGCCCGTGGTCTCCACGGTGACCTGGCAGAGCACCGGCAGGTCCGCGCCGGAGGCTCGCACAGCCCGGCGTGCGCCGATCACGGCGGCCTTGGCCTGCAGCAGATCCTGCGCGGTCTCGACCAGGATCGCGTGCGCGCCGCCGGTGATCAGGCCGCGGGCCTCGGCCTCGTAGGCGTCGCGCAGCAGTGCGAAGGGGACGTGTCCCAGGGTCGGAAGCTTCGTGCCGGGCCCGACCGACCCGATCACCCAGCGCGGCTGGTCCTCGCTCGAGTGTTCGTCGGCGGCCTCCCGCGCGATCCGGGCGCCGGCCTCGGCGAGCTCCTCGATGCGGTCCTCGATGCCGTACTCCGCGAGGTTGCCGAGGTTGGCCCCGAAGGTGTTGGTCTCGATGCAGTCGACCCCGACCGCCAGGTAGGCGTCGTGGACGTCGCGGACGATGTCCGGCCGGGACGCGTTGAGGACCTCGTTGCAGCCCTCGTGCCCTTCGAAGTCGTCCAGCGTGGGGTTGCGGTCCTGCAGCATCGTCCCCATGGCGCCGTCAGCCACCACGACGCGCCGTGACAGGGCGTCGCGCAGCGCAGCGACCGTGTTCTGCGGCATCGCGGACGAGTCTACGGGAGAGCGCACGACGTAGGCTGGCAGCGAGGCCGGACCGCTCGGACGGACCGGCCGCCATCGGGCGAGAGGACTGGTGCGAGGGTGATCGAGCTCGACGGCGCGCCTGAGCTCGTCGACCCCTTGCTCATCGCCGCGTTCGAGGGCTGGAACGACGCCGGTGACGCCGCCACGTCGGCCGTCGAGCACCTCGAGGACGTCTGGGGAGCGGTCCCGCTCGCGAGCCTCGACCCGGAGGACTACTACGACTACCAGGTCAACCGCCCGATGATCTCGATCGGCGGCGATGGCAAGCGATCGGTGACCTGGCCCACCACTCGGGTCTCCTATGCCCACGTGCCCGAGACCGGCCGTGACGTCGTCCTGGTGCGCGGCATCGAACCGAACATGCGCTGGCGCTCGTTCGCCGCCGAGGTCCTCGGCTGGTGCCACGAGCTCGGTGTCGAGATGGTCGTCACGCTCGGCGCGCTGCTCGCCGACTCGCCCCACACCCGACCCGTCCCGGTGACCGGCACGTCGTCGGACGAGGGGCTGGCCCGGTCGATGCAGCTCGAGCCCTCGCGTTACGAGGGCCCGACCGGCATCGTCGGGGTGGTGCAGGACGCGTGTACGTCGGCAGGCATCCCGGCCATGTCGATCTGGGCCGCGGTGCCGCACTACGTCGCGCAGCCGCCGTGCCCGAAGGCCACGCTGGCCCTGCTGCGTCACGTCGAGGAGCTGCTCGACGTCCCGATTCCCCTCGGAGACCTGCCCGAGGACGCCCGTGCGTGGGAACGCGGCGTCGACGAGCTCGCCGAGGAGGACACCGAGGTCGCCGACTACGTCCGCTCCCTCGAAGAGGCCAAGGACCTCACCGAGTCGCCCGAGGCATCCGGCGATGCCATCGCTCGCGAGTTCGAGCGTTACCTCCGCCGCAGGGGGGAGGACCCCGGACCCGGCAGGTAGGCAACCGCGCCGAGGACGGAGTCGCTGTCTAGAGGGCCACGCCCAGAAGTGCGTCGGTCGCCCGCACCACCAGATCGGGTGAGTCGGGGTCGCCGCCGGTCCCGGCGGCCGCCCCGGCGACCCACTCGTCGATCACCCGCAGCGCACCAGGAGCATCGAGGTCGTCCGCGAGGCGCTCACGCAACGCACCCAACGTGGCCGCCCCGTCGGGGCCGGCCGGCCGCGCCACGGCGGCGCGCCAGCGGGCCAGGCGGTCCTCCGCCGCGGCCAGGTCCTCCGGACTCCACCCCCAGTCGCCGCGGTAGTGGTGGCCGAGCAGCGCGATCCGGAGCGCCATCGGGTCGTGCCCCTCACGACGCAGCGTGGACACGAACACCAGGTTCCCCTTGGACTTGGACATCTTCTCGCCGTCCAGCCCGACCATCGCCGCGTGCACGTAGTGGCGGGCGAAGGGCGGCGCCCCCACCAGGACATGGCCGTGCGACGCGCTCATCTCGTGATGAGGGAAAACCAGGTCGCGCCCTCCTCCCTGCACGTCGAACCCGGCGCCGAGGTGGGACAACGCGATCGCCGTGCACTCGATGTGCCAGCCGGGACGGCCGGGCCCCAGCTCGGTGTCCCACGACGGCTCCTGGGGGCGAGCCGCCTTCCACAGCAGCGGGTCGAGCGGGTGCTTTTTCCCGCTGCGCTCGGGGTCGCCGCCCCTCTCCGCACACAACGCGAGCATGGTGGGGTCGTCGAGATGTCCGACGGCGCCGAAGGCCGGGTCGGAGTGCGCCGCGAAGTACAGGTCGCCGTCGACGTCGTACGCGGCACCCTTCTCGCGCAGCGCGGTGATGGCCTCCACGATCACCGGGATGGTCTCGACCGCGCCGATGTAGTGCTGCGGTGGGACGACCCGCAGGGCAGTCATGTCCTCGCGGAACAGCTCCGTCTCACGCTCGGCGAGCTCGCGCCAGTCCTCGCCGTCGCGCACGGCTCGCTCGAGCAGGGGGTCGTCGACGTCCGTGACGTTCTGCACGTATCGGACGTCGCGGCCGGCATCCCGCCACGCGCGCAGTACCAGGTCGAAGGCGATGAAGGTCGCAGCGTGGCCGAGGTGGGTCGCGTCGTACGGCGTGATGCCGCACACGTACATCCGGGAGGTGGTGCCGGGTGCGGTCGCGCGGATGCCGCCGGTGGCGGTGTCGAAGAGGCGCAGGTCCGGCGCGCGGCCCGGGAGGGTCGGGAGCTGCGGAGCCGGCCAGGTGCGCACGAGGGGGGACCCTAGCCGTCAGAACGGTGGCCACGGGATGGCGGGCCAGCCATCCGACGGGTACGGCAACACACCCGCTGCGAGCAGCTGGTCGATCCGCCGCCCCGTCGCGCGCACCTCGGCTCGGGTGAGCAGCGACGCCAGGCCCGTGCCCAGCGGCCCCTCCAGGTCGGCACGCAGCCGCTCCAGCACGTCGGTCGCCTCGAGGCCGAGCGGCTGGCCCGCCCATCCCCACAGCACGGTGCGCAGCTTGGTGTCGGTGTGGAAGCTCACGCCGTGGTCGACGCCGTGCACCAGCCCCAGCGGCCCGGCACCCTGGTCGGCCAGGCTGGTGATCGGCAGGACGTGGCCGCCCTTGCGGTCGGCGTTATTAAGGACGACGTCGAGGACCGACATCCGTCGCAACCGGTCGTCGTCGGCGTGGCAGAGCACGACCGGTTGCCCGTTGCTGCCCAGCGCGTCGAGCACCTTCAGCCAGCCGGCCGGCAACCGGCGCGGCGAGGTCACGTCGACCAGCCCGACCGACGGGTCCACATCGACCCAGAGCTGCACCATGCCGGGGCCGAACGGCCCGTCGCGGAGCAGGGTGGGCGGCACGATGCCCCAGCCGGTCGCCTCCGACACGGCGTACGCCGCGACCTCCCTGGCCGCAAGGGTGCCGTCCGGGAAGTCCCACAGCGGTCGCTCCCCCGCCACCGGCTTGTAGACGCACTCGGCGTTCACGCCGTCCAGGTCGATGTGGCAGAACAGGGTGGCGTTGGAGGCCTCGACGAGCCGGCCCTCGACGGTGATCTCGCCGGCCGCGAGCAGCTCGAGCGCAGTTGTCACGTCGAGGTCGTTCATGCGTCCAGTCTGACACTCGACCCGGGTCCGCACCGGTGACCGAACAGTCGCGCGGGCACCCGCTGGTGCTACCTGCGGTAGCCGTTGGCCCGCGGGCAGACGTGACCCTCGGGGTCGAGCGGGTTCCCGCAGAACGGGCACGGCGGTCGTCCTGCCGCCACCACAGCCAGCGTGCGCTTCACGAAGGCGCGCGCGGCCGACCCGCTGATCCGCACCCGCAACAGCGCGGGGCCTTCCTCGTCGTCGTCGACGAGCGGCGGCTCGTCCTCCTCGGAGTCGGTCAGCGCCTGCGCCTCGATGACGATCCGCTCGCCCTCGCCGTCCCAGGCCAGTGCCATGGTTCCGACCCGGAACTCCTCCTCGATCGGCGCCGACAGGGGGGCGCTGTCGTCGACGTCGACCGGGGTCACAGCCGGCACCGGCGCCTCTCCGGCGGTGCGTCGCACGACCTCGTCGAGCAGGGCCTCGATCCGCTCCGCGAGGACGGTCGCCTGGGCCTTCTCGAGGGCGACGCTCGTCGTACGGGCGCCGGCGCTGGCCTGCAGGAAGAAGGTGCGCTGCCCGGGCTCGCCGACCGTGCCTGTCACGAAGCGCTCGGGCGGGTCGTACTCGAAGATCTGGCGAGGCATGGACAAGGACCCTATGCCGATCGCGGCGCGTCGGCCGGGCCCGCGCCGCCGCCGACCGCCGCGTCCGAGCCCGCGGCTCCCTTGCGCCGGGAGCGGCGCTTCCTGGGGGCGAGGAAGCCCAGGTCGCCGCCGACGTCGTTGGTCCGCACCACGAACGGTCGCAGCGGGGTGTAGGTGACGACGCTGACCGAACCGGGGTCGACCATCAGGCGCTGGAACTGGTCGAGGTGCATGCCGAGCGCGTCCGCGAGCACGCCCTTGATCACGTCGCCGTGCGAGACCACGACGTAGACCGCGTCCTCACCGAGCCGGGCGTTCCAGTCGCGGACCGCCGCGACCGCCCGCTCCTGCATGGCCCGCATCGACTCGCCGCCCTCTCCGGGGAAGGTCATCCCCGAGGGATGGGACTGGACGACCTTCCACAACGGGTCCTTGGCCAGCTTCTTCAGGTCCCGACCGGACCAGTCGCCGTAGCGCACCTCCCCGACACGTTCGTCCTCGTGGCACGGCACGCCCTCGCGCCCCTCGAGCAGCAGGGTCGCGGTCTCGCGGGCCCGCTGCAGCGGGCTGGTCACCACGGCGGCCAGCGGGACGGCGCCGAGACGCGCCGAAAGTGCCTTCACCTGCGTCTGTCCGGTGTCGTCGAGCGGGACACCCTCGGTCCAGCCGGCGAGGACGCCGGCGGTGTTGGCCGTGGTCCGGCCGTGCCGGACGAGCAGGACGGTCGTCACGGGCAGGAACTCTACGTCGGCGCGCCAAACCGGGTCGGCAGTGTGGTCCGCCCGCCAGCGGAGACAATGACCTCGTGATCGTCGACTGCGCCGTCTACCACCACGGTGTCCGCGAGGTGCCGCCGGAGGACCTGTCCGACGCACTGGCCGCGGCCCGCACGCACGGGGACAGCTTCGTCTGGGTCGGGCTGAAGGACCCCAACATGGAAGAGCTCCAGCACGTCGCCAGTGAGTTCCGACTGCACCCGCTGGCGATCGAGGACGCCGTCCACGCCCACCAGCGGCCCAAGCTCGAGGACTACGACGGCTCGCTCTTCCTGGTGCTCAAGACGGTGCGGTACGTCGAGGACACCCAGCAGGTCGAGCTCGGCGACGTGATGCTCTTCGTCGGGGACGCGTTCGTCGTCACCGTCCGCCACGGCGAGGGCGGCGGCCTGGCCGAGGTGCGCAAGCGGCTCGAGGACGACCGGGACGTCCTCGACTGCGGCCCCTCCGCTGTCGTGTACGCCGTGTGCGACCACGTCGTCGACCAGTACACCAAGATCTCGGCCGAGGTCGAGGAGGACATCGAAGAGGTCGAGGAACGGGTGTTCTCCCCGCTCCGTACCAATGACGCGTCCCGGATCTACAACCTCAAGCGCGAGGTGATCGAGTTCCGCCGGGCTGTGCTGCCTCTCGTCGAGCCGATGCGCAAGCTCTCCAGCGGCACCGTTCCCATGGTGCACGAGCGGATGCGCCCGTTCTTTCGGGACGTGGCCGACCACACGGTCCGCGCGGCCGAGCAGATCGACGGGTTCGACGACCTGCTCGGCTCCGTCCTGAGTGCCAACCTGGCCCAGGTCGGGGTCCAGCAGAACGAGGACATGCGACGGATCTCCGCGTGGGTGGCGATCGCCGCGGTCCCCACGGCACTGGCCGGCATCTACGGCATGAACTTCGACCACATGCCCGAGCTGGGGTGGACGTTCGGCTACCCGTTGGTGCTCGGCGTGATGGCCCTGGCCTGCGTCCTGCTCTACAGAGGGTTCCGTCGCAGTGGCTGGCTGTGACTGACGTCCCGGTTTGTCCGGCTCAGCGGGGTCGAGTTGGTCCAAACCGGCCACGGTGAGCCGCCTGCACCTGCAGCATGGAGCGGGTTGAGGCGCTGCGCGGGGGGCCGGGGAGTGCCGGGCGAGGGTGGGACACATGCACGTGCGGGTCGCTGGCCGGTTGGCCGCGGCGGGGGTCGTTCTGACCTGCTGCCTCGCTGCCGCGCTGCCCGCAACCGCCGACGGGTCGACCCCGAGCCCCTCCCCTAGCGCGACCGCTGGGACTGCTGGTTCTGGCCAGCCAGCCAGCAAGCCCGGCGACAAGAGCGGGCGGGACAAGGGGTCGGATACCGCCGCGTCGCAGCAGCTCTACGAAGCCGCCCAGGCGCTGATGGCAGCACAGGCCCAGCTGGACACCGCGCGTTCACAGTTGGACCAGGCGCGCGCGCAGGAGCGGGCGGCCCGTCGCGCGGAGCGCCAGGCGCAGATCGCGTTGCACGCCGCCCAGCTCGCCGAGCAGCGGGCGGAGGGCGAGCTGGCCGACGTGCAGGTCCGCATCGCG
>JAVEDG010000460.1 GCA_030841245.1 Actinomycetota bacterium | reverse complement strand
CTCACCCGGCTCGAAGTCGATCCCCGCCTCCGTCAGCGCGTCCTCTACCGCCTTCAACGCGTCCGGAGGGGTGACGACCTCGATCGTGTCCCCGCTCGCGCTGATGTCTTCGGCCCCGGCATCCGCGGCCACGAGGAAGACCTCGTCTTCGGTGGTTCCGTCCCCGCCTACGACGATCACGCCCTTGGGCTCGAACATCCACGAGACGGCGCCCGGTTCGGCCATCTTCCCGCCGCTGCCGTTGAACGCGCTGCGGACGTCTTGGGCAGTCCGGTTCCGGTTGTTCGTGAGGCAGTGGACGAGTACCGCGACGCCTGCAGGACCGTAACCCTCGTAAGACGTCTCCTCGTAGGCCTCGCCTTGCAGCTCTCCGGTGCCCCTCTTTATCGCGCGGTCGATGTTGTTATTGGGGACGGAGCTCGCCTTCGCCTTGGCGACGGCCGTCGCCAGCGTGGGGTTCCCTTCGACGTTACCGCCCCCTTGACGCGCCGCTACCTCGACGAAGCGCAGCAACTTGCCCCAGGTCTTGGAGCGTTGCGCGTCGGCGGCGCCCTTCTTCCTCTTGATCGTCGACCATTTCGAGTGTCCCGACACGGGTCAGCCCCCGTCCAGCATCGAGAGGAACATCTCGTGGATCCGCGCGTCGCCGGTCATCTCGGGATGGAAGCTCGACGCGAGGATCCGGCCCTCTCGCACGAGCACCGGCCTCCCATCGACCTCAGAGAGCACCTCCACGCCGGGGCCCGCGTCCTCGACGAGGGGAGCCCTTATGAAGACCGCGCGGAAGGGAGAGTCGAAGCCCTTTACGTCGACGTCTGCTTCGAAGGAGTCGACCTGGCGGCCGTAACCGTTCCGCACGACCGTCACGTCGAGGGCGGCGATCCGGTGCGGAGCCTCATCGCGTCCCTCTATCCGGGCGGCCAGGAGGATCATCCCCGCGCACGTCCCGTACACGGGCATCCCCCGCGCGACCCGCTCGGTGAGAGGACCCAGAAGGCCGAAACGATCCAGGAGCTTGCCGATCGTCGTCGACTCACCGCCCGGCAAGACGAGAGCGTCGATCGATTGCATCTCTTCTGGTCGCTTGACGATCATCGGGCTGGCCCCCGCGGTCTCGAGCGCGCCGAGATGCTCGCGCACGTCCCCCTGCAGGCCCAGCACCCCCACCTTCATCTACCAGCCTCGCTTCGCCAGTCGCTCCGAGTCGGGGATGTCGTCCACATTGATGCCGACCATCGCCTCGCCGAGACCGTGCGACACCTTGGCGATGATGTCGGCGTCGTTGAAGTAGGTCGTCGCCTCGACGATCGCGCGGGCGCGAGCGACCGGGTCCCCGGACTTGAAGATGCCCGAGCCCACGAAGACTCCGTCCGCGCCCAACTGCATCATCAAAGCCGCATCGGCCGGAGTGGCGATCCCTCCCGCAGTGAACAACACGACGGGGAACCGGCCCGTCTCTGCGATCTCGCGTACGAGGTCGTAAGGCGCGCGCAACTCTTTGGCCGCGGCCATGAGCTCTTCGGGCTCCATGGAGGCGAGCCTTCGGATCGAAGACAGGATCGACCGCATATGGCGCACGGCCTCGACGACGTTGCCGGTCCCGGCCACTCCCTTGGAGCGGATCATGGCCGCCCCTTCTCCGAGCCGGCGCAACGCCTCGCCGAGGTTCGTCGCTCCGCACACGAAAGGAACCGTGAAGTCCCATTTGTTGACGTGGTTCGCTTCGTCCGCCGGGGTCAGCACCTCGGACTCGTCGATGTAATCCACTCCCATCGACTGCAACACCTGGGCCTCTACGAAATGGCCGATCCTGCACTTCGCCATAACGGGGATCGACACTGCGTCGATGATCCCCGCGACGCGCTCCGGGTCGGCCATGCGAACAACGCCGCCCTCGGCGCGGATGTCTGCCGGGACGCGCTCCAGCGCCATCACGGCGACCGCGCCGGCCTCTTCGGCGATCTTGGCTTGGTCGACCGAGGTGACGTCCATGATGACGCCGCCCTTGAGCATCTCCGCGAGGCCACGCTTAACGCGCGCCCCGCCCGTGTCCTTCGCGATATCGCTCATAGAAGTCTCCTCCTCTAAGGTCCCAGTTTAAGGGGTCAGAGGTCGAGCACTTCGTGCGCACGCACGTCCGGGGCCGGGCCCCCATCGGGCACGAACCATCTGAGCCCTCCCCCGTCGCCGCGAGGAGACGCTTTCTTGACCGCGGAGGCAAGGGCCGGCGGATAACGGGTCACGGCGGCGGCGGCGACGTCGTCGGCAAGGCCCAGCGGCGGGATCGACGAGCCGCTCGAGCGGATGATGCGCGCCAACGAATGGGCGACCACGGCCTCCAGCTCCGTCCGGGTGTAAGCGGCGAGCAACCCGGCCGTGACCGCGAGCGACGGCTTCGACCCACCGGTCACGGCTGCGTTCGGCTCCGGTTCATCGAGGGTCCAGAGAGAAGGCGGTTCGATCCCGAGATCGGAGGCGAGCCCCCCCACGACGTTCGCGAGTCGCGGGGATCCCCCCTCCGATATAGGACTGGCGCCGAGAGATCGCAATCCCCGCGCCGCGGCGCCGGATGACCACCAGATCCCGGCGGCGATACCAGCGACGTCGACCGCCACGAACAAGAGAAGCATCCCGGTGAGGAGACCTGCAACGAGCGAGGTCGCCGCGACCACGGCCGCGGCCACGTAACCGGGGGAGATGTTGGAGGTTCCTTTGCTCTGCTCCCCTTGCCCCCAGTCGGGGAGGACGGCCGTCTCGGGCGGCGCTCCCATCAGTAGGAGGGCCCGCTCGACAGGCTCATCTCGAACTTCGTGTTGTACCCACCGTACGAGCTCTTGAGGTGAACTATCCCTTTCGCCCTGACGACCGCGAGCGTCTGCGGGTCGATCCATGCGGTCAGGTCAGCCCGCCCTTGGAACTCGCCGCGGAAGTTCGTGACGCTGAAGACCTTGCGGGTCGCGATGTGGCTGCCGCCCACCGTGACGCTCTCGGCCGACGCGACCGCAGCCTCGTAGTCCCCCGACACATCTCCCTTCCAGGACCCGTGCCAATCTCGCCCCACCGTGAGCGGGTACACG
>JAVEDG010000301.1 GCA_030841245.1 Actinomycetota bacterium | reverse complement strand
CTGTCGCTCACCTCGGCAAAGGTCGGCGGCCTGTCCGGCGTGTTCATCTCGGTCACCACGGTGCCCGCCTCCGGGAACGTCGCTCTCGGCCTGACCTTCGGCGCCTGGGACGAGGTCGCCGGCAGCGGCCTGCAGCTGCTTCTGAACCTGACCGGAATGGCGTTGGCCGGGTGGGCAACGCTGGCCTTTCAACAGGCCGTGTGGGGCCGCGCCTCCGCACGGCGGGCGGCCCTGCTGTCGCGGCGCCGTGCCCGGCGCGGCAGCTGAACCGTCTGCTAGACCCCCTGGTCGGCAGAAGTACAGCAGCAAAGCACAACAGCCACCTAGACCGTAGGCCGGCCCGCTTCGCCATCAGGATCCGGGGTAGGCCGTACAGGAGGAGGCTTTCCATGCAGACGGATCTGTTGGACCTGTACAAGCGCGCCGGGCAGTGGTGCGGCGAGAAGGTGGCCGGTACGACGACCTTGGACTCGCCCACGCGCTGCGACGGCTGGAGCGTGCGCGACCTGCTCAACCACATGCTCGACACGCAGGCCTACTTCGCCGGCTCCGCACGCGGGGAAGACGTGTCACCCCCCGCTGCCACCCCGCCGACCTTGCTGACGGATGACCCGGTGGCGGACTTCGCCCGGGCGCAGGCCGAGGTCCTGCAGGAGTTCGGACGAGACGGCGTCATCGACAAGACCGGCCCGGCGCTGGGCATCGCGTTCAGCGACCAGCTGCTGCACGGCTGGGACCTGGCCAGGGCGACCGGCCAGGACACCACGATGCCGGACGGGCTCGCCGAGCAGGCCTACGGGATCATCCACGGCGCCTTCACCGACGACCAGCGGCAGGGAGTGTTCAAGCCCGAGCTGCCGGCTCCGGCTGACGCGAGCGCGCAGGAGCGCCTGCTCGCCTACACCGGCCGCTCCACGGACTGAGCAGCCTGGCGGGCGCCGCCCCGACCCGCCTAGCCCGGCCGACGGCTCAGAGGCCGGCCAGCGGAACCGCCGGGTCGGTGAGCCGACCGACGTCGACCCGGTGCTCGGTCAGGATCAGGTCCTCGATCGCGGGCATCACGTCCCACGTGTTGACCGCCATGCCGGCCAGCACGCGGCCCTCAGCCAGCCAGAACACCAGGTAGGCACCCGTGGCCGGGTCACCGCGCAGGACGACCCGCTCCGACCCGCCGGCGCCGACATGGCCGGTGTACTCCATGCCCATGTCGTACTGGTCGCTGAAGAAGTAGGGGAGCCGGTCGTAGTCCTTGGGCCGGTCGAGCATGCCGCGCGCGGCGACGTTGCCCTGGCGGCGGGCGTTGGCCCAGTGCTCCACCCGCACGTGCTGCCCGAGCCGGGGGTGGAACGCGCTCGCGACATCACCCGCCGCAAACACGTCGGGGTCGGAGCTGCGCAGGTGTGCGTCCACCGTGATGCCGTTCGCGACTTCGAGTCCGGCGTCGCGGGCCAGCGCGTCGTTGGGCGTGATGCCGACACCGACGACGACCAGGTCACCGTCGGCGACCTCGCCGTCGTCCAGCCGTACGCCGGTGGCTCGGCCGTCTTGCCCCACGATCTCGGCGACGGACACCCCACAGCGCAGGTCGACTCCGTGGCTCCGGTGCAGGTCGGCGAACGCCGTCGCGACCTCGGGACCGAGCACGCCGAGCAGGGGCAACGCGGCGACCTCGAGCAACGTGACGTCGAGCCCGGCCATGCGGGCGGCCGCTGCGGTCTCCAAGCCGATCCAGCCGGCACCGATGACGACGACGCGCCCGGACCTGGCGAACCCCTCGCGCAGGCGCTGGGCGTCGTCGATCCGCCGCAGGTAGTGCACACCGTCGAGGTCGTGCCCCGGGACCGCGAGCCGACGTGGCGACGAGCCGGTCGCGAGCAGCAGCCGGTCGTAGCCGAGTCGCCGCCCGTCCGAGCAGGTCACCGAGTGCGCGGTCAGGTCGATCGCGACCGCTGAGGTGCCGAGGAGCAGGTCGACGTCGTGCTCGGCGTACCAGCCGGGGGGGTGGACGAACACCTTCTCGAGCTCGGAGCGGCCCTGGAGGTACTCCTTGGACAGCGGCGGGCGTTCGTACGGCCGGTGTGCCTCGTCGCCCACGATGGTGATGCGTCCGTCGAACCTCTCCTCGCGCAGCGCCTGCGCCGCCGACGCGCCGGCCAGCCCGCCGCCGACGATGACGATGTCAGCCAAGGTGACCACCGAGTCCCCGCCGCGGCGAGCGCGCCGCGAGCGAGAAGAACTCCGCGCGCGTCGCTGCGTCCTCACGCAGCTGGCCGAGCAGCGCGGAGGTCACCGTTGTCGCACCGACGGCCTGGACACCACGCACGGTCATGCACATGTGCTCGGCCTCCACGACGACCCCGACGCCTCGGGGGGACAGGTTCTCGTGCAGCCAGTCGGCCACCTGCCGGGTCAGCCGCTCCTGGACCTGCGGGCGGCGCGCGAACAGCTCGACGACCCGGGCGAGCTTGGACAGGCCCAGGATGCGCGCGCCCGGCAGGTAACCGACGTGCGCGACCCCGACGAACGGCAGCAGGTGGTGCTCGCAAACCGAGTGCACCGGCAGCGAGTGGGCGAGCACCAGCTCGTCGTAGCCCTCGTCGATGGGGAAGGTCGTCAGGTCGAAGGCCCGGGGCTGGAACATCTCGGCGAACGCTGCGGCCATGCGGGCCGGGGTGCGGGCCAGACCCTCGGTGCGGATGTCCAGACCCAGCGCGGTGAGCAGGTCGGCGGCCGCCGCCTCCGCTCGGGGCAGGTCGACCTCAACGGCATCGTGGACCACCCGCAGCGCCGGAGCGGTGGCCGCCGGCCCGACGGTCTCGGGCTGGGGGAGGCTCATCTGGTTGCCTCGCTTTCTATCGGACAGTAAGGTGGACGTTAGACCGCTGGCCGGTCTTTCGTCAATGACTCTGTCCGTTAGAAGGGAACGCGGGTGGCCGAGGGCTTCGCTGACCACGTGGCGGGCGTGGCAGCGCTGGCCGAGCCGGTCCGCCGCGACCTGTACCGGTACGTCGTGGCCTCGCCCGAGCCGGTCAGCCGCGACCAGGCGGCCGACGGCACGGGCATCGCCCGGCACACCGTGAAGTTCCACCTCGACCGGCTGGTCGAGGAGGGCCTGCTCGAGACCGAGTCCCGCAGGCTCGGCGGCCGGCGCGGCCCTGGGGCCGGACGGCCGGCCAAGCTCTACAAGCGTTCGGACGTCGAGCTGTCGGTGACCCTGCCCGAGCGGCACTACGACCTGGCGGCGGGTCTGATGGCGCGGGCGATCGAGGAGTCCGCGCAACGGTCCGAGCCGGTGGTGCAGGCGCTCGGGTCGGCCGCGGCCGAGGTGGGCGCTGCCCTCGGCGACCGGGTCCGAGCCGAGCTCGACGGCCGTCCCAGCAGGGAGCGCGTGGTCGGCGCGACGTGCACTGCACTGGCCGGTTGCGGTTACGAGCCACGGCGCGACGGCATCGAGGTGCTGCTGGCCAACTGCCCGTTCCACCGGCTGGCGCGCGAGCACACCGCGCTGGTCTGCGGCATGAACCTGTCGCTGGTCTCCGAGCTCGTCACGCGCGGGTCGGACGGCCGGCTGACGGCTCGGCTCGACCCTGCCGAGGGCCGCTGTTGTGTGACCATCGGGATCGCCTGACCGCAACCCGTTGCGCGTATCCGAGGACGGCGCCTGACCGCTGGCTCCGCCCGTGCGAGAGGCGAACCTGTGGGTTTGCTGGCAACCGGAACGAGCCGGAACAACGGCGCGCGAGCGGCTCGTTCCCATCCCCGTGACGAGCACCGCACGCGAGCGTGCCACCGAGATGAGCAGCCGGCCCGGCGACGTCGCCCCCTACGACCTGCTGGTCAGCGAACGTGCCGCGACCGAACGCCGGATCGTCTCGCTCGAACGCGACTGGACCGGCATCGTCGAGTCGTCGGCCAACTCGGCGACCGACGACGAGCACGACCCCGAGGGCGCGACTCTCGCGTTCGAGCGGGCGCAGATCGAGAGCCTGCTGCAGCAGTCGCGGGCGCACATCGACGAGGTCGACGACGCGTTGCTGCGGGTCAGCCACGGCACCTACGGCAGGTGCGAGACCTGCGGGACACAGATCGCCCCCGACCGGCTCGAGGCCCGACCCTTCACGACGACCTGCATCGGCTGCGCCAAACGCCGCCGCTGACCGTCGCGCCGGTCCGGCCGGCTCAGCCGCTCAGATCCAGGACTTCCACCACATCCGCCTGGCCCAGTCGGCGTACGGGATGACCTGCGCGGAGAGCACCGGCAGCAGCCAGGCGAAGTTGGCCACGGAGAGCAGCACGTAGGAGCCTGCGATCGACGCGCCCCAGGCCCGTCGCACCGGCGAGGCCCGCGCCGGGCCGAGGATCAGGCCGATCACCAGGGCGAGGCCGAGCACGAGGTAGGGCGCGAACGCGACGGCGTAGAACGAGTAGATCGTGCGGCTCTGGAAGAAGAACCACGGCAGCCAGCCGCCGGCGAGGCCGGCCAGGACCGCGCCGGCCCGCCAGTCGCGGCGCAGCGCCCACAGGTAGAGCAGCACCGGCAGGGCCAGGGTGGCACCCCACCAGATCGCGGGCGTGCCCAGCGCCGTGATCGCCTGCGAGCAGGAGGCGGCGTGGCAGCCGTCGTGGCCCTTGCTCGGGCCGTTGTAGAAGTAGGACACCGGCCGGGACAGGACAGTCCACCCCCAGGGGTTGGACCGGTAGGGGTGGTAGGTGTGCAGGTTGGTGTTGAACGACCAGACCTCGTGCTGGTAGTGGAACCAGCTGGCGACCGCGTCCGGCAGGAACGGGCTGTGCGGGTTCTGCGAGCCCCACTGACGGAAGTAGCCGCGGTCTCCTGCCATGAACCAACCGGTCCACGACGCGGTGTAGACGGCGCCCGCAACCACGACCAGCGAGGCGAAGGCAGGTGCCGCGTCGCGGCACAACGACACCAGCCAGGGCCAGCGGATGCCGGCCGTCTTGCGTGCGCCGACGTCCCAGAGCACCGACATCAGACCGAACGCGACGATGAACCACAGCCCGTTCCACTTCGTTGCGCACGCGGCGCCGAGGAAGACACCTGCCGCGATCCGCCACGGGCGCAGTCCGAGGCCCGGTCCGAGATGCGTGTGCCAGTCCGGCCGGTCCGCCTTCTCCACCACCCAGTCGGCGAGCCGGGCCCGGCTGTGGTCCCGGTCGATGACCAGCGCGCCGAACGCGGCAAGCGCCCAGAACATCACCAGCGGGTCGAGCAGCGCCGTGCGACTGTGCACGAACTCCATCCCGTCGACGGCCAGCAGCAGTCCGGCGACGCATCCGAGGAGCGTGGAGCGGAACATCCGTCGCCCGATGCGCGCCACCATCAGGACGGCCAGAGTGCCCGTCGTCGCGACCATGAACCGCCAGCCGAACGGCGTCATGCCGAACAGCCACTCGCCTACCCCGATCACCCACTTGCCGCCGGGCGGGTGCACGACGTAGGAGGGGTCGCCGGTCCAGAGCCCGTGCAGGTGCCCGGCCAGGATCTTCTGGTTCGCCGGGTCGGGCGCCCCCTTCTTCGCGCTGCTGATGTAGGTCTGCTCGGCCCCGAAGTGCCAGAGCGACCACGCGTCCTTGGCGTAGTAGGTCTCGTCGAAGACGAACGCGTGCGGGGTGCCGAGCCGCCAGAACCGCAGGATCCCCGCGAACACCGCGATCGCCGCCGGGGCCACCCAGCCGAGCACCCGGTCCTGGGGCATCGGGGGGACCAGACGGTCGCGCAGCGAACGGTCCCCCCTGGGCATCAGCACCGGGCCATCGTACGGACGGCGAGCCGGCGATCCCGGGAGGACATCCACCTCCTGCGAGGATGGCCGTCGTGACCGGGCAGCATGGCGTCCTCGTGCTGGCCGGTACGCCGATCGGCGACCCGGCCGACGCATCGCCCCGTCTGGTCCGCGTGCTCGAGACCGCAGACGTCGTGGCCGCCGAGGACACCAGGCGGTTCCGGAGGCTGGCGGCCGCCCTCGACATTCACGTCGCAGGACGCGTCGTCAGCTATTACGACGCGAACGAGCAGTCCCGCACCGCCGAGCTGGTCGAGGCCGTGCGCGGTGGCGCGCGAGTGGTGCTGGTGACCGACGCGGGCATGCCGTCGGTGTCCGACCCCGGCTACCGGCTGGTGGCCGCGGTGGCCGAGGCGGGGCTGCCGGTCACGGCCGTCCCGGGCCCCTCCGCCGTGCTGGCCGCGCTGGCGGTGTCGGGACTGGCGGTGGACCGCTTCTGCTTCGAGGGCTTCCTGCCGCGCCGGGCGGGGGAGCGGGCCACCCGGCTGCACGAGCTGGCCGGCGAGCCCCGGACGATGGTGTTCTTCGAGGCCCCGCACCGGTTGGCGGTCGCACTCGCCGCGCTCGCAGAGGCCTTCGGCCCGGACCGGCCCGCCGCTGTCTGCCGCGAGCTCACCAAGACCTATGAGGAGGTCCGCCGGGGTGGCCTCGGCGAGCTGGCGGAGTGGGCAGCCGCCGGGGTGCGCGGGGAGGTAACGGTCGTCGTCGCCGGTCTCAGCGCCGGCGCGGCCACGTCACCGGACCCTGCGGAGCTGGCCGATCTGGTCTCCGGTGAGGAGGCGGCGGGACGGCCGCGCAAGGAGGCGATCGCCGCGGTCGCGGCGGCGGCCCGGGTGCCCAAGCGGGTCGTCTACGACGCCGTGGTCGCCGCGAAACGAGGTTGATCGACGCCCGTAGGATCGACGCATGCCCCCCAGCGACGATGCCACCGGCGGCAAGGCGTTCTACGTCACGACGCCGATCTACTACGTGAGCGCTGCGCCGCACATCGGCAACGCCTACACGACGCTGGTCGGCGACATGATCACCCGCTGGCACCGGCAACGCGGCGAGGACGTCTGGTACCTCACCGGGACCGACGAGCACGGTGAGAAGGTGCTGCGCTCGGCCCAGGCCGAGGGCCAGTCGCCGCAGGAGTGGACCGACGACCTGGTGGACAATGCCTGGAAGCCGCTGCTGGACACGATCGACGCCGCCAACGACGACTTCATCCGCACCACCGAG
>JAVEDG010000263.1 GCA_030841245.1 Actinomycetota bacterium | reverse complement strand
CACCAGGACGCCGTGAACGCCTGCGCGAGACTGCGTCGCGCTGCGCTGACGGCGCGAGTAGGGCGGGCGGCCTTCACCTACGGCGCGCTCTTCGCCCTGCAGGAGCAGGCGGCGGAGCTCGCCCGAGAGCAGTTCGGCGCGCTCTGGCCCACTGTCAAGCCGCCAAAGCTCGGGCGCTGAGAGCCGGCCAGGACACCGGGTGATCGAGGCAGCGGGCGGCGTGCTGTGGCGCCCCGGCACGACCGGCGACGCTGTCGAGATCGCCCTGGTGCACCGCCCCAAGTACGACGACTGGTCGGTGCCCAAGGGAAAGCTGGGTCCCGGTGAGCACGTCCTGGCCGCCGCGCTCCGCGAGGTCGAGGAGGAGACCGGCATGCGCGGCCTGCCCGGCCCGGCGCTCGGCTCGATCGGCTACCTGAAGGACCGCGAGCCGAAGCGGGTGCGGTACTGGTCGATGCGGCTCCGTGACGGGCAGTTCGCACCGAATGACGAGGTGGACCGACTGATGTGGCTGCCCCCTCGGGAGGCGCTCGCGCACCTGCACGCCGAACGGGACGGACCGGTGGTCCGACGTTTCGCGGAGCAGCCCCGCGACACGCGTCCGGTGCTGATCGTGCGCCATGGCAGCGCGGGCGACCAGGAGAACTGGCGGGGAGAGGACCACGACCGTCCCCTCGACGAGCAGGGGCGGCGGCAGGCGGAGGCGCTGGTGCCGCTGCTGGCGGCGTACGACGTCGACCTCGCCCACTCGGCGGACGTGAGCCGCTGCCTCGAGACCATCGGACCGTACACGTCGCAGCGACGAATCCCGGTGACGAGCGAGCCGCTGCTGTCCGAGACGGGTGTGCGAGGAAACGCGGACGCCGCGCTCGAGCGCCTGCTGACCATCGCCGGTCAGCAGCAGCCTGTGGTCGTGTGCACGCAACGGCCCGTCCTGGACGCGCTGCTCGAGCCGCTCCTGAGCGCACTCGGTGAGCGACGGCCGCCGTCCCGTTCGGTGCGCAAGGGAGGCTTCCTCGTCGCGCACCTCTGCCGTGGTGCGTCGCGCGACCAGCTCGTCTCGGTCGACGAGTTCGAGCCCCCTGGCTGACCGCCCGGCTGCCCGACGTTCACTGCCGGGCCATCTCGTGGTCGTCGTACCGCCGCAACCGGCCCCTAGCGTCCGCGGCGGGACCGCACCCGGTGGCCCAGCTTGACGTGAGGAGCTCAGGTGACCCTACGACGACACCGAGGGTCGATCGTTGCTGCCGCGATTCTCGTGCTCGGGGCAGGTACTGGCACGACGGTCGCTGCGGCCAGCAGCGGGTCCGGCAAGGACGGACTCAACTCGTCCAAGTACGAGATCGGGCTCTTCGGTGACATGCCTTACGGCAGCGCTGGACGCCAGCAGTATCCGGCCGTCATCGCCGACATGAACGAGCACAAGCTCACGTTCTCGATCTTCGACGGCGACATCAAGAACGGCAGCGAGCCCTGCTACGCCGACTACGACGGCTCCGCGCAGTCCGCGGGGCGGCCCGACGTCTACCAGTACGCCTTGGACCGGTTCGCCCAGCAGGTGAACCCCGTCGTGTACCTGCCGGGCGACAACGAGTGGACGGACTGCGACCGGGCCTCGATCACCCCGCGGTTCGACTCGCTGGACCGCCTCGAGCACCTCAGGCAGGTGTCCTACGGCTACGACCCGACCACGGGCTCGTCCAGCCCGTACTCGCTCGGCCAGCGGACCATCAGGCTGCAACGACAGAGTGACGTCGACCCGCAGCTCGTCGACCCCCGCGGCTACCGCTACGTCGAGAACGTCCGCTGGACCTTCGGTCCGGTGACCTATGTGGGGCTGAACGTGCCGGGAAGCGACAACAACTGGATCGACACCCCGATCGACGGCCAGGAGCCGACGAAGGACGGCGACTCCGTGGAGGCGCAGGCGGAGTACGCCGCCCGCAACGCCGCCAACCTCCAGTGGCTGCGCGAGTCCTTCGCCGCTGCCGACCGGGCCGGTTCCAAGGCGGTGATGGTGGTGCTGCAGGCGGACATGTTCGGTGACAACCCGAGTACGGGGGTGGGGACCACCGCCGACCCTACGGCGCACTTCGCCGACACCAAGGCGGAGCTGGCCAGGCAGGCCATCGCCTTCGGCGGGCAGGTCGTGCTCGTCAACGGTGACAGCCACTACCTGACGATCGACAAGCCGCTGACGGACAAGAACGGCAACACCATCGAGAACGTGACACGGGTCATGACGTTCGGCAGCGGGCAGAGCCACTGGGTGAGCGCGGTCGTCGATCCCTCCGACCCGAACGTGTTCCAGTTCGTCCAGCACGTCGTGCCGGCCAACGAGCCGGCATACGTGGCGCCCTAGGTCGAGCCGCCGGGCCTGCCCGCACCGGCGGGCCCGGCGCCATGGGCCGGGGTCGAAAGCGAGATGCGACCTGTCGGCGCGGCGCCGTACGGTAGAGGCAAATGTCCTCACAACCGGCGGTCCGCCGCAGCAGCCTGCACTCGCTCTGGCGGATCCGGAGCTATGTGCGGCCCTACGCCGGCCAGATGGCCCTGATGACCCTGTCGGCCACGGTCGCCGTGTCCGCGAGCATCGTGATCCCACTGATCACCAGGGCCGTCGTGGACGGTCCGATCGCCGACGGCAACCGGGCCGGCCTCATCCCGCTCGGGCTGCTCGCACTTGCCCTCGGCGTCACCGAGGCCGCACTGAACTTCAACCGCCGGTGGGTGCAGTCATACGCCGCGCTCGGCATGGAGACAGCGATCCGCGACGACCTCTACGCCCACCTGCAGCGGCTGCCGGTGGCCTTCCACGACAAGTGGCAGACCGGCCAGCTGCTCTCGCGGGCTACCACCGACCTGTCGACCATCCGCCGGTTCCTGTCCTTCGGGCTGGTCTATCTGCTCGTCAACATCGGCACGTACATCACCGTCGTGGCTCTGCTCGTCCACCTGTACGCGCCGATGGGCGTGCTCGTCGCCGTCGCCGCCATCCCGTTGTTCTTCATCTCCCGCAGCCTCTCCCGCTCCTACCTCGCCGTCTCCCGGCGGGTGCAGGACCAGCAGGGCGACCTTGCGACGTACGTCGAGGAGTCGGCCGTCGGCGTCCGGCTGATCCGCTCGTTCGGCCGGCGCGACCACGTCGGCAGGACGTTCCGGAAGCAGGCGACCACGCTGCACGACTCGTCGATCGACCGGGCCCGGCTGGTCGCCCGCTTCTGGTCGATGTTCGACCTGGTGCCGACCTTGACCCTCGGCGGCATCCTGCTGCTCGGGGCGGTCGCCGTCTCCCGGCAGGCCATGTCCATCGGCGACCTGGTCGCCTTCGTGTCCCTGATGCTGATGCTGGTGTGGCCCGTCGACTCGCTGGGCTGGATCCTCGCCAACGGCCAGGAGGCCATGACCGCGGCCGACCGCGTCTACGAGGTCTTCGACACCGAGCCGGCGATCGTCGATCGCCCGACAGCAGTGGTGCTCGACGAGCCGCAGGGACTGCTCCGCTTCGAGGGCGTCGGGTTCCACTACCCGCAGTCCGCGGCGGAGGTGCTGCACGACATCGACCTCGAGGTGCGACCCGGTGAGACGCTCGCGATCGTCGGGGTGACGGGCAGCGGCAAGACGACGCTGACCGCTCTGGTGCCGCGGCTCTACGACGTGACGGCCGGACGCGTGACGATCGACGGTCACGACGTGCGTGACCTCACCCTCGAGTCGCTGCGTCGAACCGTGTCGACCGCGTTCGAGGACGCCACGCTTTTCTCCTCCAGCGTGCGCGACAACCTGACGCTCGGCTCGCCGGACGCGAGCGACGCCGACGTGCAGCAGGCGCTGGAGATCGCCCAGGCGACGTTCGTGCACGACCTGCCCTGGGGCCTGGACACCCGCACCGGCGAGCAGGGCCTGTCGCTGTCCGGTGGGCAGCGGCAGCGGCTGGCGCTGGCCCGGGCGGTCGTCAGCCGACCGACCGTGCTGGTGCTCGACGACCCGCTCTCGGCCCTGGACGTGCACACGGAGGCGCTTGTCGAGTCGGCGCTGCGCCGGGTGCTCACCGGCACCACTGCGCTGCTGGTCGTGCACCGGCCCTCGACGGTGGCGCTGGCCGACCGGGTCGCGCTGCTCGAGGGCGGCACGATCACGGCGATCGGCACACACTCGGAGCTGATGGCGGACGTGCCGTCCTACCGGGCCGTCCTCTCGCAGCACGCCGACGAGGAGGTGGCCTCCTAGGTGAGCATCACGCCATCGCCTCACCCGCTGCGCTCGCGAGCCGTCGGGGACCCGAATGAGCACTGACATCAAGTCGTGGCGGGGCGTCGCCGCCGAGGACGCCGACGAGCTCGACGTCGCGGTGTCGCTGCGGCTGCGCGACCGCAGCCGGCGGCTGCTGGCCAGTCTGCTGCGCCCGCACAAGCGGCCGCTGTGGTGGGCGGTCGCGGTGCTGCTCCTGCAGAACGCCGGCGCGATGGCCGGTCCGTACCTCGTGAAGGTCGGCATCGACCGAGGTATCGGTCCGATCCGCGCCGACGGCGACTACACCGTGCTGATCGTGGTCACGTCCGCGTTCGTCGTCGCGGCCGTGACCGAGTACCTCGCCAAGCGGGCGTTCCTGGTCGCCAGCGGGCGGATCGGCCAAGCGGTCCTGCTCGACCTGCGGACCCGGGTCTACGACCACTTCCAGCGGCTGTCCCCGGCCTTCCACGAGCGATACACGTCGGGGCGGGTCATCTCACGGCTGACCTCCGACGTCGACGCGATCGGTGAGCTGCTCGACGGCGGCATCGACGACCTGGTCCTCGCCGGGCTCTCGGTCGTTTCCGTGGGGACCATCCTGCTGTTCCTCGACCTGCCCATGGGTCTCGTGACGCTGCTGTCGTTCCCGTTCCTGCTGTGGCTGTCGCGCTGGTTCCAGCGCAACTCCGCGCTCGCCTACCGCCGGACCCGTGAGGCCGTGGCGCTGGTCATCGTCCACTTCGTCGAGTCGCTCGGCGGCATCCGCGCGGTGCAGGCGTTCCGCCGTGAGCCGCGCAACCAGGAGATCTTCGAGGCGCTCAACGGCGACTACCGCAGAGCCAACGAGCGGGCCTTCAAGCTGGTCGCGATCTTCGCGCCCGGAATCACCCTGATCGGCAACATCACGGTCGCCGTCGTCCTCGTGTACGGCGGGTCGCGCGTCATGGACGGCAGCACCGAGATCGGCGTCCTCGCCGCCTTCCTGCTCTACCTGCGCCGGTTCTTCGAGCCGATGCAGGAGCTGTCCATGTTCTACAACTCGTTGCAGTCCGCGACTGCCGCGCTCGAAAAGCTCTCCGGCGTGCTCGAGGAGGCCCCCGGTGTCCCCGAGCCCGCCGAGCCCATGCCGCTGCCCAAGGCCGGCGGCCGCCTCGACCTCGAACACGTGCACTTCGCCTACCGGACGTCAGTCGTGCTGCCCGACCTCGACCTGCACGTCCCGGCCGGCCAGACCGTTGCCCTGGTGGGAGCGACCGGCGCGGGCAAGACGACCATCGCCCGCCTGATGGCGCGCTTCTACGACCCCGTCGAAGGCGCGGTCCGCCTGGACGGGCTGGACCTGCGCGACCTCTCGGAGGCTGACCTGCGCCGCGCGGTAGTCATGGTCACGCAGGAGAACTTCCTCTTCGACGACTCCGTCGGCGAGAACATCCGGTTCGGCCGGCCGGGCGCGACCAGTGACGACGTGGTGGCAGCGGCGGAGGCGATCGGGGCCCACGAGTTCATCGACGCTCTGCCCGACGGCTACGACACCGCCGTCGGCAAGCGCGGTGGCCGGCTCTCGGCCGGTCAGCGACAGCTCGTCGCGTTCGCCCGCGCGTTCCTCAGCGATCCGGCAGTGCTCATCCTCGACGAGGCGACCTCGTCGCTGGACATCCCGAGCGAGCGGCTGGTGCAGCGAGCGCTGCGCACGATCCTCGCCGACCGCACCGCGGTGATCATCGCGCACCGGCTCTCGACGGTCGAGATCGCCGACCGGGTCGTCGTGCTGGACCAGGGCCGCATCGTCGAGGACGGTGCCCCCGCAGAGCTGATGGGTGGCGAGGGCGGCTACGCCGGCCTGCACCGCGCATGGGCCGAGTCCCTCGTCTGAGCCGGTCCCTCCGGCGCTGTCCTTGCGCGCATCGACGGTCGCGACGACAGTGTCGGTGGCAGGCGGAAGCGACACGGCGGGCGGGAGGGTGATCGACATGGCCGCACCCGCGACGGCAGTGCGCGGCGGTCCTGCGCTGGCCGTGGCCTTTCTCGCCGGCGCAGCGGTCTCGGTCGCGTTGGGTGCCTACGCGGGAGTGCACTCGCCTGCCGGACGGCCGCTGTTCAGGCTCGGCTTCTCGGGGATGCTGCAGATGAAGGCCTGGCTCACGACCGCGGCCGCCGTGCTTCTGCTCGTTCAGCTGGTCACTGCCTTGTGGATGTGGGGGCGGCTGCCGGGGGTGTCGCACGCGCCGGCCGGTGTCGCACCGGTGCACCGATGGAGCGGTGCGGTTGCTTTCGTGCTGACCCTGCCCGTCGCGCTGCACTGCATCTGGGCCCTCGGCTTCACCAGCGGCAGCACCCGAGTGCTGCTGCACGGGTTGTCGGGCTGCGCCTTCTACGGCGCCTACACCGCGAAGATGCTCGGGCTGCGGCTGCGGGGACTGCCCGGCTGGGCGCTGCCGGTGCTCGGCGGTGCGGTGCTGACCTCGCTGGTCGCCGTCTGGCTGACCTCCGCCCTGTGGTTCTTCACCCGTTCCGGGATCCCACTGACCTAGGAGGTCGCCGTGTCGGGAACGGACCTGTCGCGCCGGTCGGCGCTGCGCGGAGCCGGCGTCGTCGCGGCGGCCGGTGCCGTGGGCTACGTCCTGGCCGCCAACAGTGACGCTGCGGACGCCGCGGCCGCGACGACTGCCGCCAACGGCTACGGCCCGAAGGCGGCCGCCGCGCCAGCAGCGCTGGCCCAGGTGGCGGACATCCCGGACGGCGGCGGGATCGTCCTCGATGACGCCGACGTGGTCCTGGTCCGCGAGCCGGGCGGTACGGTGCGCGGGTTCTCCGCGACCTGCACCCACCAGGGCTGTCAGGTCTCCTCGGTGGCCGACGGCGTCATCAGCTGTCCCTGCCACGGCAGCCGGTTCAGTGCCGTGGACGGTTCGGTCGAGTCCGGTCCGGCGACTCGACCGCTGGCCAAGGTCGCGGTCACCGTGCGGTCGGGCGCAGTGTTCCAGGAGTAGCGCGGTGTTGCAGAAGTAGAACGTGCTCCAGTCATAGGAGGTCGAGGGAACGATGCGCAGACTGCCCACCCTGCTCTGGTTGGTCGGCGTCGGCCTCACCGTCGGAGCCCTGCTGGCGCTGTCCTGAGCCGACAGCCAGTGGCGGTCGGCCCGATGCGACTGGCTAGTCTCGCGCGGTGATCTTCTCCGGCCACCCCACGGTGATCGGCCACCGTGGCAGCGGATCGGGCGTGGTGGACGGCCACGACGAGAACACCCTGGCCTCCTTCCTCGCTGCGGCAGAAGGTGGTGTCGACTGGGTCGAGGTGGACGTGCGCCGGACCGGCGACGACGGCCTGGTGGTCCGGCACAACGCGGCGTACGACGATGGAGCGCACGTCGCGGATGTCGGCTCGGCTGCGGCGGCCGCGCGCGGCACCCTCGGGCTGGACGACCTGCTCGATGCTCTGCCGCAGTCGGTCGGTGTCCACTTCGACCTCAAGACCTGCATCGACGATGCGCTGCTGGCGCCAGAGGTGTCGACGGTCGGACTGCTGGCCCGGGTCGCCTCCGTCGAGGCGGGTCGCCGCCCCGTCCTGGTGGCGTCCTTCGACCCGGCGGCCCTGCTCGCGGTGCGCGAGCTCGCTCCTGACCTGGCCACGGGCTGGACGACGTGGACCTCGTTCCCCACAGAGCACGCCGTGGCCGCCGTGGCTCATCTCGACGTCCAGGTGCTGGCGCTGCACCAGGGCTCGCTGCGGGAGACGGGCTACGAGCCGCTCGACAACCAGCGCGACCTGGACAAGATCGTGGACCACCTGCACAAGGCGCGACGCCAGCTCCTCGTTTGGTGCCCGGGCGGTGCCGAGCTGGTGCGCGCCGCGGGTGCGGGAGTGGACGCCGTCTGCGTCGACGACGTAGCCGCCTCACTGGCCGAGCTGGGCCGGTCCGAGGGCGCCGACGGAGCTACGGGATGACGCCGGTCGGCGGCCACCGGCGCACCGTCGCGGCGGTGCTGGCGGGTGGCAGCGGCTCCCGCCTCGGCGGTGGCAGACCCAAGCAGCTGCAGCAGGTCGCCGGCCGCAGCCTGCTCGAGCACGCGGTCGCCGCCTTCGACAACGCCAACGAGGTCGACGAGGTCGTCGTAGTGATGGTCGCCGACTGGCTGGGCGTCGCCGCCGACGTGCTGTCGAGGGCCGGCTTCGGCAAGGTCAGTGCCGTGCTCCCAGGTGCCTCGACCCGCAGCGGGTCGACGGCGACGGCGCTGGCCGCGCTCGGCGAGGGCGAGTGCAACGTGCTCATCCACGATGCGGCCCGCCCACTGGTCGACCACCGGATCATCCGTGACTGCGTCCGCGCGCTGGACCGGTACCGAGCCGTGCTGACTGCGATCCCGTCACCGGACACCGTGGTCGAGGTGAGCGACGCGACGTTGACGTCGGTGCCGGTACGGGCGCGCAGCTGGCTGGCACAGACCCCGCAGGGCTTCCACGCCTCAACCATCCGGCGCGCCTACGAGCTGGCACGAGGGGACCGCGACTTCGAGGCGACCGACGACGCGTCGGTGGTGCTGCGCTACCTGCCCGACGTGACGGTGCACGTGGTCGTGGGCTCGCCCCGCAACCTGAAGGTCACCGTGCCCGACGACCTGCTGCTCGTCCGGGCGCTGCTGGCCTCGGCGACCGGCTGAACCAGGCTCAGGCGGTCGCGCGGAGCTCGGCGCGGATCGCGGCCCAGGACTCCACCGCGGTGCCGAGCATCATCCAGGCGCCGCCCCTGCCCGGGTGGGTGGTCGTCGCGTCGATCTCGTGCCGGTGGATCGCGCGCAGCAGGTCGGCCGGGCTGACCGCGGCGTAGACCGCCGCCTCGGCGAGGTCGAGCCAGCCCGCAGCTCGGGTGTCGGTGCGCTGCATGACCTAGATGTCGCCATCTGTTGACCCGTCCATGACCCTCCGATCGGGTGAATCGTCCGGGCGCCTCCGACTGCGCTGAGGTCCGGCCGGCAAGTCCGCTATGCACCGGTATCGACCACCTGTGCTTGACGTGACTTCTGGGGCGGGTGTTCCCTGTGATGCCTGCTGTGACCCGGTCGTTACCCTGCCGTGGGTTCCAACGGGTTCAGTTGCCGCGAGTGCGGGTCGAGGTTCGCATGCGGGGCGGGACCCGTCCCAGAGGTGCCAGTCAGGGCGCAGAGGAGCCGTGTGGTGACGATCCAGCTGGTACGCCGGGGGCCGCTCCGCGTCGTGCTCGCTGCCACCCTCGCCGCTCTCGTCCTCGGCCTGGTCGCGCCGATCGCCCACGCCGATCCCACCTACCCGAGTGCCGCGCAGGTGGCCCGCAGCAAGGCAGCGGTCGGGAGCGCAGCAGGCCGCGTCGGGCAGATCGAGGCCCGGCTCGCGGCGGCGAACGCCCGGGCCGCGGCACTGGCCACCGAGGTCGCGCGCGCGGTCGAGGCCTACGACGGCGCCCGCGCCAAGCTGGACCGCGCCGTGCAGCAGGAGCTGGCCGCCCAGGCCGCCGCCGGGGCTGCGCGCGCCGACGTCGCCCGCTCGCGGACCGCCCTCGGCGCATTCGCCGCGGCGGCCTATCGCTCCGGTGGGAACCTCGGTCAGCTCAGTGCCTTCCTCACTGCGAAGGGCCCGCAGCAGCTGATGGACCGGGTCAGCGCGATCCAGAACATCGGGGAGGCGCGCAGCAACGCACTCGAGCACCTGCAGGCCGGCGAGGTGCTGGCCGCCACGCTGCAGGAGCGGGCCAAGCGGCTGGTCGACGCGCGCAAGCGCGCAGCGACGCAGGTGGCCGAGGCCAGGACGGCAGCCGAGTCGCGGCTCGCCGAGCAGCAGAGCATGGTCGGTCAGATCGCAGCCCAGCGCACGTCTCTGGTGCGCGCCCTGGCGGTTGCTCGGCACACGTCCGTGGGCCTCGAGCGGGCCCGCCAGCGCGGCATCGCCCAGGCCCAGGCGGCCGCGGCGGCCCGGGCCGCCCGCCGGGCAGCCGAGCGGGCCGCCCAGGACGCCAAGCGTCAGCAGCAGGACCAGGGCGGCACCGGGTCCAGCACGGGCTCGGGCGGGTCCGGCGGGTCGGGAGGATCCGGCGGGTCGGGAGGGTCCGGCGGCGGGACGAGCCCACCGGCCGGCTCGTCGTCGGGCACGACGACCGGTGCAGCGGCGGCGATCGACTACGCCAGGGCGCAGCTGGGCAAGCCCTACGAGTGGGGAGCGGACGGGCCCGACACCTTCGACTGCTCGGGGCTGACCATGCGCGCCTGGGAGCAGGGCGGGGTCGCGCTGCCGCACTACTCGGTGTGGCAGTACGCCCAGAGCAAGAAGGTCCCGATCGCCGACGCGCGACCCGGTGACCTGGTGTTCTTCGCCAGTGACAAGTCCAACTACCAGACGATCTACCACGTCGCGCTCTACATCGGCAGCGGCCAGATGATCGAGGCGCCCTACACGGGCGAGAACGTGCGCATCTCCTCGATCTGGAGGGACAGCCTCTTCGGCGCGGCACGGCCGTGACCCCGACCGCCTACCGAGATCTCGGCCGTGGTCACCACGGGCACGCGGACCACGGGTTCGGCGGCTGGCTGGTCGCCCTGGCGCTCGGGTACGCCGTGTTCCAGCACGCCGGGGAGCTCTTCCGTTTCCTCGGCGACGTCGGCGACACCCGGTGGGCCGACTGGGTGGACCTCCTCACGCCGTACGTCGTGACCGGCACGGCGGCCGGTGCGTTGCGCGCGGCCGGGGCGACCCGCACCGCCTGGGGCGTCTTCTGGTTCGCGACCGTGCTCTACACCCAGGGACAGGGCATCCACCTGGCCGCCAACTCGATCGGCAACGTCGCACCGGGGCAGCCGGCCCACCTCTGGGACGAGGTCGTCGGGCACTACCTCTGGTACGCCGGGTTCGCGCTCGTGATGGTCACTCTCGCCGGGACCCTGGCCGACCGTGCGCCGCGCGGCGGCATCGGCGCGCACCTCCTGGCCCTGCTGGTCGGGTTCACGAACTTCACCAACTGGGTCGAGGGTGGGACCGCGGTCGCCGGCATCGTGGTCGCGACCGGTTTCCTCGGCTGGGGGCTGCTGACGCGCTACAGCCTCGGCCGGCTGCTGATCACCTGCTACGGGTTCTCACTGGTGCTGCTCGCCGTCTTCGGGGTCTGGCAGGGCGGCTTCCCGCAGTTCAGCGAGCTCGGCTGGATCTGAGCCGGCTGGATCTAAGGATGTCCGCCCGGCCGGTCCGCGGGATCGGCATCACGCAGCCGCCGTACGGACGCCACGATCTCGGCCTCCGCTTCGGCCCGGCCCGTCCACGTGGCGCCCTCCACCGACTTGCCGGGCTCGAGCTCCTTGTAGACCTCGAAGAAGTGCTGGATCTCGAGCCGGTCGAACTCCGGCACGTGGTGGATGTCGCGAAGGTGCTCCATTCGCGGGTCGGTCGCGGGGACGCACAGGACCTTGTCGTCCCCGCCGGCCTCGTCGGTCATCCGGAACATCCCCAGGGCCCGGCAGCGGATCAGGCAGCCGGGGAAGGTCGGCTCCTCCAGCAGGACCAGGGCGTCGAGCGGGTCGCCGTCCTCGCCGAGGGTGTTCTCGATGAAGCCGTAGTCGGCGGGGTAGCGGGTGGAGGTGAACAGCATCCGGTCGAGCCGCATCCGCCCGGTGGCGTGGTCCAGCTCGTACTTGTTCCGCTGACCCTTCGGAATCTCGATGAGGACGTCGAAGTCCACCGAACCTCCTCGACCGGCGCCCGGGACCGTCCGGCGCCGGCAGCGCGAGGCTAGTGTCCCGTATCCCGGCTCCGCACCACTATCCCGGCTCCGTACTACGAGGGGAGGTGACGTGCCCTGTTCCGACGCGTGGTGCTCGTGACGGCACCGCTGCTCCTCGTGGGCGCGGCCGTCGCGGGCCTGGCCGTCACCGGCCACCTGCCGGGGCGGTTCGGAGCGGGTGGCGTGCCGGGTCCCACCCCGTCGGCCACCCCGCTGCCGCCGCCGGCCGGCCCGGTGCTCGCCACTTCGGCCACGAGCCGGACGACCGTGCCTCGGGCCCTTCTCCGGCGGCTGCTGCACGACCCGTCGCTCGGCGTCCGTCCCGGCGCGGAGGTCCTCGACGTGCGCACCGGCTCGCCGCTGCTGAAGGTGCGCCCGGGCACTGCGCTGCCACCGGCCTCGCTGTCCAAGCTGGCCACCTGCACGGCGGCGCTGGAGACGATGGACGCCGGCACCCGGTTGCGCACCCGGGTCGTGAGGGGTGCCCGCCGCCCCGGCGTGCTCGTCCTGGTGGGCGGCGGCGACCCGACCCTCAGCGTCAACGGTCACGGCGCCGTGCTGCCGGGTGCGGCCCGGCTGTCCCGGCTGGCCGACCGGACCGTCGCGGCGTTGCCCTCGGACACGGTGCGGGTGCGGGTCCAGGTCGATGACTCGCTGTTCCGGGGACCGTCGGTCGCGCCGAGCTGGGAGCCCGGGTACGTCGGTGCCGGTGTCGCCTCGCCGGTCGACGCGCTCTCGGTCGACGAGGGCCGGGTCGACCCGCGGCTCGAGACGCGCGAGAGCGACCCCTCGCTCGCAGCCGGAGCCGACTTCGCCCGGCTGCTGGCCCGCCGCGGCCTGCGGGTCACCGGCCCCGTGTCGCGGACGGTGGCGCCGGCCGACGGCATCGAGCTGGCCGCGGTGCGTTCACCGCGACTGTCGACGCTGGTCGAGCACACGCTCTCGGCGAGCGACAACGACATGGCCGAGGCGCTGGCCCGGCTCGCAGCCCACGCGGCCGGTGCGCCGGCCAGCTTCGCCGGTGCGCGCCGCACCATCACCCACGCGGTGACCTCTCTCGGCGTGCCGACGCCCGGCCTCCGGCTGCTGGACGGGAGCGGCCTCTCGCGCGGCTCGCGCATCGCGCCCGTGACCGTGGCCCGGTTGCTGCTCGCCGCTACGACCCGGTCCCGGCTCGCCCCGCTGCTCTCCGGCCTCGGGGTCGGCGGCTACTCGGGCAGCGTGCTCGGCCGCTTCGACGAGGCCGGCGCCAGGGCCGGGCGGGGGACGGTCCGCGCCAAGACCGGCACGCTGACCGGGGTGAGCAACCTTGCCGGCTTCGCCGACGACGGGACCGGACGGCCGGTGGTGTTCGTGCTGCTCGCCGACGACGTCTCGGACACCCTGGCCGCCCGCGACACTCTGGACCGGCTGGCCGCGGCGCTGGCCCGGCCCCCTCGCTGAGCGCGGTGTCGGCGAAGTCACTCGCCGGCAGGTGGTTGGAGGCGGTATCTGCGGGAAGCATGGCTGCCAGAAGGAGGCTCTCATGACGTTTCTGCTATGGATCTTGGCGCTGCTGATCGGCATCTGGGGTGTCGTCACCCTGGTGCGCGGTCAGATCCTGCTCGGGATCATTCTCATCATCGTCGCGTTCCTGGTCGGCCCCGGTGGAGTGAGCGTCTTCACCTAAGGGTCGCTCGCGAACAACGGCAGCGGCCCGGGTCGGTCCTCGTGATCGGCCCGGGCCGGACCATGCCCCCAGCCGGCGAGCCGGACCATGCCCGACGACGTACGGTGACCAGATGAGTTCCTCGATGGTGGACTGGGACCTGGCCGTGACCACCGCGACCCGTCTGGTCCGCCCCGGTCCCGCGGTCTCGCGCGAGCAGGCGCAGTCAGCGGTCGCCGACCTGCGTCGGTACGCCGAGCAGGCGCAGGGCCACGTACGCGAGTTCACCGGGCTGCACGCGCCGACCGACGGCTCGTCGGTCGCGGTGATCGACCGGCCCGGCTGGATCCAGTCCAACGCGGCCGGCTTCCGCACCGTCCTCGAGCCGCTGATCGACAAGATCGCCGAGCGCCGTGGCGCCCCGACGCCGGGCGTCGAGGCCGTCGGGTCCCGGGTCACCGGGGTCCAGACCGGTGCGCTGCTCGCGTTCCTCGCCTCCAAGGTGCTCGGCCAGTACGAGCTGTTCCCGCCGTACGGTGCGGCAGACGGCGTCAGTCCCGGCCGGCTGCTGCTGGTCGCACCGAACATCGTCGGCGCGGAGCGCGAGATGCAGGTGGACCCCCGCGACTTTCGGCTCTGGGTCTGCCTGCACGAGGAGACCCACCGGGTGCAGTTCGGCGCCGTTCCCTGGCTGCGTGAGCACGCGATGGGCGAGATCGCCGCCTTCGTGGACGCGACCGACGTCGACCCGGCCGCGATGGCCCGGCGGCTGCGCGCCGCCGCTGCTGCGGCGTACGACGCGATCCGCGAGGGCTTCAACCCGACCGGTGAGGGCGAGTCCCTGGTCGAGGCGGTGCAGACCCCGGCGCAGCGCGAGGTGCTGGACCGGATCACTGCCATGATGTCGCTGCTCGAGGGGCACGCAGACTTCGTGATGGACGGGGTGGGACCAGAGGTCATCCCGTCGGTCGCCGCGATCCGGGCCCGGTTCCAGCGCCGCCGCAAGGAGTCCGGCCGGACCGAGCAGGTGGTGCGCCGGCTGCTCGGCATCGACGCCAAGCTGCGTCAGTACCGCGACGGCGAGCGGTTCGTACGTGCCGTGGTCGAGAGCGCCGGGATGTCGGGCTTCAACCGGGTGTGGGAGCGGCCCGAGCACCTGCCGACGAAGGACGAGCTGGTCACCCCCGCCGTCTGGGTGGACCGCGTCGTGGGCCGCCGGGAGCTGCCGCCGGCCTGATCGGCGCCGGTAGCGTCAGCGGGGTGGGTCCGCCCCCGCTCGTCCTCGTCCGCCGCGCAGTGCGCGAGGCGATCGCCGACATCGCCGCGGGCGAGCGGCTGCTGGTGGCCTGCAGCGGCGGCGCCGACTCGCTCGCCCTGGCGCTCGCGACGAGCCTCGAGGCGCCGCGGCTGGGCCTGGTCGCGGGCGGCGTGACCGTCGATCACGGCCTGCAGCCGGGCTCTGCGGAGCGAGCAGAGCAGGTGGCCGAGACGCTCACCGAGCTCGGCCTGGACCCGGTCACCGTGCGCACGGTCACGGTAGGTGCGACCGGCGGTCCCGAAGCGGCCGCGCGTACGGCGAGGTATGCGGCCCTCGCCGCCGCGGCCGACGACCTCTCTGCAGCGGCGGTCCTGCTGGGTCACACCCGCGACGACCAGGCCGAGACGGTGCTGCTCGGGCTGGCGCGCGGCTCGGGAGCCCGCTCCCTCGCGGGCATGGCGGCGGTCAATGGCCGCTACCGCCGCCCGCTGCTCGACCTCGACCGGCGCACCGTGCGCGCCGCGGTGGAGGACCGGTCGGTCTGGGACGACCCGCACAACGGCGACGTCGCGTTCACCCGGGCCCGGGTCCGGCAGGTGGCGTTGCCCGCGCTGGAGGCGGCGCTCGGTCCCAGGGTGAGCGACGCCCTGGCGCGGACAGCGCGGCTGCTCCGGGCGGACGCCGACGCCTTGGACCAGTGGGCCGACCGGGTCCGGCCGCAGGTCGTGGTCGCCGACGGTGAGCTCCTGGTCGACGGACTTGCGGCACTCCCCCTTGCAGTGGTCAGCCGGCTGTTGCGCGTCGAGGCGCTGCGGGCGGGTGCTCCCGCGGGCGAGCTCAACGCCGGGCACGTCGAGGAGATGGTGCGGCTGGTCACCGACTGGCACGGTCAGGGCCCGCTGCATCTGCCGGGCGGGGTTCAGGCGGTCCGGCGGTGTGGCAGGCTGCTGCTCCTGCGGCCGTCATGAGCGCCAACGCTGGACAGGAGTCGGATCGCGCGTGGACGAGAAGGATCTGGGCG
>JAVEDG010000252.1 GCA_030841245.1 Actinomycetota bacterium | reverse complement strand
ACGGTGGGCTGAGGACGGGATCCCGGTGCTCGGCGGCGGCGCTGCCGACACGCAGCCGGAACGCGTCGGGCTCGCCGTCGAGCACGCCGCCGCCCGGGTCGTCCGCACCGTCACGGCGCACGATGTCGTGCTCGGGCCGGACGATGTCGCGCACCACCATCACCACCAGGTAGAGCGTGGCGGCGATATGGGCTAGCACCGACATGTCGTACGGCGTGGTCCCGAGCGACCGGCTGGCGGTGACGTCGGTGTTGGCCGTCCCGATCAGGAACATCCAGGTGCCGACGAAGTGCAGCACCTCGCCGGCCTGCCAGATCAGGAAGTCGCGCCACGACGGCCTGGCGAGCACGGCCAGCGGGATCAGCCACAGCACGTACTGCGGCGAGTAGACCTTGTTCGTGAGAAGGAACGCCGCCACGACGAGAAACACGAGCTGCGCCAGGCGCGGGCGACGTTCGGCGGTGAGGGCAAGACCGGCGATGGCGATGCAAGACGCCGCGAACAGCCCGCCCACCAACGTGTTGAGAGCTTGCGGCGGCACGCCGTGCCCCTGCTGGGTGAGGACCACCCAGGGCGAGCCCCAGCTCTCACCGCGCGACTTGTTGAACGTGTAGAAGTACGCCCATCCGTGGAAGTCGACGAGCATCACCGGCACGTTCACCAACAGCCATGCGCCGACTGCCGCGGCCAAGGTAGTGCCGAACTCGCGAAGCCTCCCGGCCCGCAGGCAGAGCAGGAACAGCGGGCCGAGGAAGAACACGGGGTAGAACTTGGCGGCCGCGGCCAGCCCGATCAGGACGCCGGCAGCGACCGGACGACTTCGCGCCCAGGCGAGCATCGCCATCGAGAGCAGCGCCACGGCGTACAGGTCCCAGTTGATGGTTCCGGCCAGCGCGAGGGTGGGAGCGAGCGCGACCATCGCGGCATCCCACGGACGAGCTCCAGCGGTGCGTGCCGTGGCCGCGACGACGACAGCGGCGCACACCGCGATCACGAGGACGTTGATGTCGTAGAACCAGCGCGTGCGGTCGGTCGGGTTCTCGCTGTGCGGCACCAGGGCCGCCGTGAGCCACATCCCGAGTCCAGTCAGGACTGGGTACTCGACCCGGTGGTCGGCCGGTTGGTCGAGGTAGGGCACCTCGCCCTGGGCGAGGCCGCGGCCGTAGTAGAGCGGCGGAATGTCGGAGTAGCAGGCGTGCGAGTAGTTGCCCGGGGAGATCCAGCCCTCGCTGCGGCAGGGCAGCTTCTGCACGAAGCCCAGGAACGACACCACGAACACCATCGCGACCATGACCCGTACGGGAGTCCACCACGACCTGTCCCGCCGGGCCCGCCGGCCCACGGGCCCGCCGATCACCTCGCTGGCCACCCGCACCAACGGGTCGTCGCGCGTGGGCGCGACGATGTCGGAGGAGGGGCGCGCCATCCCCGGGAGGCTACCCTCCGGGCCCTTGGCCGGGCGTCTGGCTCGCGGGCAGGCTGATCGTGGCCGTCGTGGACGTCTGACCCGGCGGCGTCGACGGCGGACCCGGCGTCTTCGTCACGGTCTTGGTCGGGCTCGGCGTCAGCGACGGGGTGGGTGTGGGCGTCGGCGTCGGCGTGGATGTGGTCGGCGCCGGCGTGAAGCTCGGCAGCGGGTTGATCGTGTGTCCGATCCAGGCCGGCGGCGGGAACTGCTCGATCGGCATGCCGCGGGTGGCGCCCTCCATGAAAGCCGTCCAGATGCGTGCCGGGTAGGCGCCGCCGAAGAACGTGGGCAGGCCGCCTACGCCGTCCAGGTTGGCTCGGCCGGTGCCCTTGTAGATGTCCACCGCCGCGGACAGCTGCGGCGTGTAGCCGACGAACCAGGCGGAGGTCGTCGTGCCCGGACGCAGCGCCGCGGTGCCGGTCTTACCGGCCGCCGGGCGGTCCAGGGCGAGGGCCTCGGTCCCGGTGCCCTGCTTGACCACCTGCTGCAACGCGTAGGTGACGTCCGCGGTCACCTTCTTGTCGAACACTTGGTGCGTCTGCAGCTGGTGGCGGTACCGCACCCCGCCGTTGGAGCCCAGCACCTTCTGCACGGTGAAGACCTGGCTCTCCTGGCCCTGAGCGGCCAGCGTGGCATAGCCGTTGGCCTGGTCGATGTTGTGCACCGACGAGGTACCCAACGGGATGCGCGCGTTGGCGAGCAGTCCAGGCGTGTTCTTCGGGATGCCTGCCGCGATCGCGGCGTCGAGCACCTTCTGCGCCCCCAGCTTCAGCGTCAGGTCGACGAAGGCGGTGTTGATCGAGTCCTCGGTGGCCTTGATGAGGTCCACGCTGGACCCGTAGCTCTGGTGGAACTCGTTGTTCACCTCCTTGTCGGTCCCCGGCAGCTTGAGCGGTGAGTTGCCGTCGAAGCGGCTCTTGAGGCCGATCCCGTCCTTGAGCGCCGCGGCCAGTGCGTATGCCTTGAACGACGAGCCCGGCTGCACCCGCGCCTGGGTCACCTGATCGAGCGCACCGGCCCGGTCGCCGCCGTACATCGCCCACACCGCGCCGGTGCCCGGCTGCACCGCCGAGAGGCCGATGTGCACGTGCTTCGCGTGAGTGCGTGGGCGCTCCTTGCGGACGGCGAGCACGGCAGCGTGCTGGGCCTTCGCCCGGAACGTGGTGACAACACGCAGGCCGCCCAGGTCGATCTCCCGATCGCTGAAGCCGTCGGCGAGCAGCTCCTTGCGCACGGTCTGCATGAGGAAGTAGGTGGTGGCGCCGCGCCGCGAGTCGCCGATCTTCGGCTTGACCGTCTTGGGCACCTGGAGACCGGCGCGCTCGGCCGAGGACAGCCAGCCCTGGGAGACCATCCCGTCCAGGACGTAGTTGAACCGGGCCCTCAGCGCCTGGGGGTGGTTGGTCGGGTCGTAGGCCGCGGGGGAGCGGATCACGGACGCGAGCACCGCGCCCTGGGCAATGCTGAGCTTGCTGACGTCCTTGCCGAAGTAGATCTGCGCGGCGGTCTCGATGCCGTATGCGCCACGCCCGAAGTAGATGGTGTTCAGGTAGTCCTGGAGGATCTTGGCCTTGTCGTCGCGCCGGGCGAGCTTGACCGCGATGAAGAACTCCTTGATCTTGCGCGTGTAGGTGCGCTGCTGGGACAGGTAGGCGTTCTTCGCGTACTGCTGGGTGATGGTCGACCCGCCCTGGGTGGACCCACCGCGGATGTTGTTCCAGAAGGCGCGCACGATGCCCGTGGGCGAGATTCCGTTGTTGTGGTAGAAGGTGCGGTCCTCGGCGGCGAGCACTGCCTTCTGCACGTGGTCAGGCACCTTGTGCAGCGGCACGATGATGCGGTTCTGGTCGCCGAAGCGCCCGATCTCGGTCTTGCCGTCGTGGTAGTAGACGATCGTTGCCTGGGCGCTGACCAGCTCGTTGGGCGTGGGGATGCTGGTCTCCTCGTAGGCCACGAGGACCAACGCGAACAGCAGCAGGAAACCGATACCGCCGAGGCCGAGCACCTGCCGGAAGGACGGGATGAAGCGGCGGAACCCGTCGTGGTTCTGGCGTGGGTAGTCGACTCTCAAGGGATCCTCGTCCGGTTGGCTGCTCTCACCTGCGCCTGGTGCGCGTCCACCGCGGCGGAACGGGCCCGCCCAGGGTAATGGCCTGAGGCACCTACCCCCGCGGGCAGGCTGTCAAGCCCTCAGTAGTCGTCCTCGACCGTGCGCTGACGCCGCGGGGGCTTGCGCACCTCTCCGTCACCGAGGACGAACGAACGGGTCAGGTGGTTCCATGAGCAGCGCTGGCAGACCTCCACGACGTACACCCGGAACTCCCCGTGCTGGCGGGCCATCTCCTCCAGCTCTCGGCTGGACTTGATCCGCCCGGAGAACTGTCCGAGTTCGTCGCCGAAGACGTAGGTCACGTACGTGAGCCGATCGCGCCGGCAGACCGGGCAGTCCTGCTCAGTGGGCTCGCCGTGGTACTTGGCGGCCCGAAGCAGGTAGGGGTGGGCGTCGCATGCCTCGCTGGCCCGGCGGCCACGGGTGCGCAGCGCGGTGAGGGTGGCCCGGCGGGCCAGCCCGTAGTCGATCTCGCCCCGTTGGGACCACACGAGTGCCAGCGTAGGACGCCGCGACCGGGGGCGCTCCGGTCCGGGCCGACTTGCCACGCCACGGCGTTCGTGCATATCGTGCCGATGTATCGGACTGATACATCGAGCTGTTGCCGTCGCCGAGCCTACCTGGCCCGGCACCCGACGGGAGGAGGGTGAGTGGGCAAGCGCTCCAGCGTGCTCGAGTTCGCCGTCCTCGGCCTCCTGCACGAGAGCCCACTGCACGGCTACGAGCTGCGCAAACGGCTCAACAGCGTGCTCGGCTCGTTCCGTGCGCTGTCCTACGGCTCGCTGTACCCGTGCCTCAAGGCTCTGGTCCGGGCCGGCTGGATCGTCGAGGACGAGCCCACCGACCCGGTCGGGACGGCACGGTCCGGCAAGCGGTCGAAGATCGTCTACAAGCTCACCGCCGACGGCAAGGAGCACTTCCAGACGCTGCTCGGCGATGCCGGGCCCGCGGCCTGGGAGGACGAGAACTTCGGCGTCCACTTCGCGTTCTTCGCCCGCACCGACGCGACGACGAGGCTGCGCATCCTCGAAGGCCGCAGGTCCCGCCTGGAGGAGCGCGTCGAGGGGTTCCGGGCAGCCCTGCTGCGGACCCGGGAACGCGTCGACGCCTACACCCTCGAGCTCCAGCGCCACGGCCTGGACTCCGTCGAGCGCGAGGTGCGCTGGCTCAACGAGCTGATCGACGGCGAGCGCCGGGGGCAGCACGACCAGCACCACGAGAGCACGGGCACCACCGACCAGAGCACGTAACCGAGCACGACACACATCGAGGAGCACCAGATGAGTTCCGTACGCGTGGCCGTCGTCGGCGTTGGCAACTGCGCCGCGTCGCTGATCCAGGGCGTCCATTACTACCGAGACGCCGACCCCAGCGGACGGGTGCCCGGTCTCATGCACGTGCAGTTCGGGCCGTACCACGTGCGAGACATCGAGTTCGTGGCGGCTTTCGACGTCGACGCGAAGAAGGTCGGGCAGGACCTCGCCGACGCGATCGTGGCGAGCGAGAACAACACCATCAAGATCTGTGACGTCGAGCCGACCGGCATCACGGTCGGCCGCGGACACACGCTCGACGGGCTTGGGAAGTACTACCGGGAGACCATCACCGAGTCCGACGACGACCCGGTCGACGTGGTCGAGACGCTGCGCAGCACCAAGGCCGACGTCCTGGTCTGCTACCTGCCCGTCGGGTCGGAGGAAGCCGCGAAGTTCTACGCGCAGTGCGCCATCGACGCGGGTGTCGCCTTCGTCAACGCACTCCCGGTGTTCATCGCGGGCACGCCCGAGTGGGCCAAGAAGTTCGAGGACGCCGGCGTCCCGATCGTCGGCGACGACATCAAGTCGCAGGTCGGTGCGACCATCACGCACCGGGTGCTGGCCAAGCTGTTCGAGGACCGCGGCGTCATCCTGGACCGCACCTACCAGCTCAACGTCGGCGGCAACATGGACTTCAAGAACATGCTGGAGCGCGACCGCCTCGAGTCCAAGAAGATCTCCAAGACCCAGGCCGTCACCAGCAACATGGAGAACAAGCTCTCGCCGCGCAACGTGCACATCGGGCCGTCCGACTACGTGCAGTGGCTCGACGACCGCAAGTGGGCCTACGTCCGGCTCGAGGGCCGCAACTTCGGGGACGTGCCGCTCAACCTGGAGTACAAGCTCGAGGTGTGGGACTCGCCGAACTCGGCCGGCGTCATCATCGACGCGATCCGCTGCGCGAAGATCGCCAAGGACCGTGGCATCGGCGGCCCGATCCTGTCGGCCTCGACGTACCTGATGAAGTCCCCGCCGGTGCAGATGCCCGACGACCTGG
>JAVEDG010000245.1 GCA_030841245.1 Actinomycetota bacterium | reverse complement strand
CCGACTCGTCCGGCCCCGCGGACCCAGCCGGCCCGGCGGGCAAGTGGTGGCAGAAGATCTGGCGCGGATGAAGGCACTGGTCATCGGCTCGGGGGCTCGTGAGCACGCGCTCACGGCCGCCCTCTCGGCCGACCCAGGGGTGACGAGCGTCCACGCGGCCCCGGGCAACCCCGGCATCGCGGCGGAGGCCGAGACCCATCCGGTCGACGTCTCGTCACCCGTCGCCGTCGCGGACCTGGCCGTCGCGCTGTCGGCGGACCTGGTCGTCATCGGACCGGAGGCTCCGCTCGTGGCCGGCGCCGCGGACGCCGTGCGCGACCGCGGCCTGGTCTGCTTCGGACCCTCCGCGGCCGCTGCTCGCCTCGAGGGCTCCAAGGCCTTTGCCAAGCAGGTCATGGCGGCCGCCGGCGTCCCGACGGCCGACTCCGCCGTGTGCGTCGGCAAGGAGGAGGCGGCGGCCGCCCTGGACCGGTTCGGCCCGCCGTACGTCGTCAAGGACGACGGTCTGGCAGCCGGCAAGGGCGTGGTCGTCACCGACGACCGCGAGGACGCGTTGACCCATGCGGCGGCCTGCGAGCGGGCGGTCGTCGAGGAGTACCTCAGCGGTCCAGAGGTCTCGCTCTTCGCCGTTTGCGACGGCGAGACCGCGCTGCCGCTGGCGGCCGCGCAGGACTTCAAGCGCCTGGGCGACGACGACCGCGGTCCGAACACCGGCGGCATGGGTGCGTACTCCCCGCTGCCCTGGGTGCCGGCGACCCTGACCGACGACGTGTTCGAGAGCGTGGTCGCCCCGACCCTCGCCGAGATGCGGCGACGCGGCACGCCATTCACCGGCCTGCTGTACGTCGGGCTCGCGCTGACGCCCGGCGGACCGCGGGTCGTGGAGTTCAACGCCCGCTTCGGCGACCCCGAGACCCAGGTCGTGCTGCCCCGGCTGCGCACCCCGCTCGGCGGGTTGCTGCACGCCGGCGCGATCGGGGGACTCGCCGGTGCCGGCCCGCTGGAATGGTCGCCCGACGCTGCCGTGACCGTGGTCCTGGCCGCACCGGGATATCCGGGTGCGCCTCGCACGGGTGGCGAGCTGCTCGGCGTCGCCGCGGCCGCTGCAGTCCCCGGGGCCAGGGTGCTGCACGCCGGCACGACGCAGGGTGACGACGGATCGCTGCGCAGCGCGGGAGGGCGGGTGCTGTCCGTGGTCGGCCGCGGGGCGGACCTCGCGGCCGCGCGCGCCACGGCGTACGACGCGATCGGGCGGATCACGCTCGACGGCGGCCAGTTCCGCGCCGACATCGCCGCACACGCGGCCGGTGACGCGCCGGTGGCGCCATGACCAGCCCGGCGCCCATCCCGAATGTCCTCGCGGCGCGTTACGCGAGCGGTCCGTTGATCGCGCTGTGGGATCCCGAGCACAAGGTGGTGCTCGAGCGCCGGCTGTGGGTGGCGGTCCTCGACGCGCAGCGCCATCTCGGCATCGAGATCCCCGACGGCGTCGTCGAGGCCTACGAGAAGGTCATCCACGACGTGGACCTCGACTCGATCCGCCGTCGTGAGGCGGTGACCCGCCACGACGTCAAGGCGCGGATCGAGGAGTTCGCCGAGCTCGCCGGCTACGAGCACGTGCACAAGGGGATGACGAGCCGAGACCTGACCGAGAACGTCGAGCAGCTGCAGGTCCGCGAGTCGTTGCAGCTGATCAGGGACCGTGCGGTGGCCGTGCTCGCGCGGCTGGCCCGGCTGGCCCTGGAGCACTCGGACCTGGTCGTCACGGGGCGCAGCCACAACGTCGCCGCGCAAGCCACCACCCTGGGGAAACGGTTCGCGTCGGCCGCCGAGGAGCTGCTGCAGGCGCTGCACCGGGTCGAGTCGCTGCTCGAGCGCTACCCGTTGCGCGGCATCAAGGGTCCGGTCGGGACGAGCCAGGACCAGCTCGACCTGTTCGACGGCGACCTGCACCGGCTCGACGAGCTCGAGCAGCGGGTGGCCGAGCACCTGGGCTTCCAGCACGTGTTGCACAGCGTCGGCCAGGTCTACCCCCGGTCGCTCGACTTCGACGTGCTGTCCGCGCTGGTCCAGCTCGCGGCCGGGCCGTCCAGCCTGGCCGTCACCATCCGGTTGATGGCGGGGCAGGAGCTGGTGACGGAGGGCTTCCGGGCCGGACAGGTCGGCTCCAGCGCGATGCCGCACAAGATGAACACCCGCTCTTGCGAGCGGATCAACGGACTCGCCGTCGTGCTTCGCGGCTACCTGTCCATGGTCGGTGAGCTGGCCGGCGACCAGTGGAACGAGGGCGACGTGTCCTGCTCGGTCGTACGTCGTGTGGCGCTCCCCGACGCATTCTTCGCGATCGACGGGCTGTTCCAGACGATGCTCACCGTGCTCGACGAGTTCGGTGCCTACCCTGCGGTTGCCCGCCGCGAGCTCGACCGCTACCTGCCGTTCCTCGCGACCACGAAGGTCCTGATGGCAGCCGTCCGGGCCGGTGTCGGCCGGGAGGAGGCGCACGAGGTGATCAAGGAGCACGCCGTAGCGGTCGCGCTGGCGATGCGTGAGCAGGGCATCGAGCACAACGACCTGCTCGACAGGTTGGCCGGCGACCAGAGGCTGCGGCTGCCCCGGGCAGAGCTGGATGCGGTCCTGGCCGACGCGTCCGAGTTCACCGGAGCCGCGGGAGCGCAGGTGGCAGCCGTCGTGTCGGAGGTGACTGCCGTCGTACGGCGTCATCCGCAGGCGGCGGCGTACGACGCGGAGCCGATCCTGTGAGCGGTTACCGCCACCTGCACAGCGGCAAGGTGCGCGACCTCTACGAGGCGCCGGACGGGCTGCTGCTGATGGTGGCCAGCGACCGAATCTCGGCCTTCGACTTCATCCTGCCGAACCCGATCCCGGACAAGGGGCGCATCCTCACTCAGCTGTCGCTGTGGTGGTTCGAGCGGCTCGCCGATGTCGTGCCCAACCATGTGGTGTCGACGGACGTACCGGAGGAGTTCGCCGGTCGGGCGGTGCTGTGCAGGTCGTTGCGGATGTACCCGGTGGAGTGCGTCGCCCGGGGCTACCTCGCGGGCTCCGGGCTGGCCGACTACCGCGCGACCGGGTCCGTGTGCGGCGTCTCGCTGCCTCCCGGACTGGTCGACGGCTCGCAGCTCCCTGAGCCGGTGTTCACGCCGGCGACCAAGGCGGCGCTCGGCGAGCACGACGAGAACGTCTCCTATGACGCAGTGGCGCAGACGGTCGGCGAGCTCACGGCGGAGCGGCTGCGGGCGCTGACCCTGGAGGTCTACGGCCGGGCGCGCGACATCGCGCTGGATGCGGGGCTCGTCGTCGCCGACACGAAGTTCGAGTTCGGCCGGACTCCGGACGGCCAGATCGTGCTCGCCGACGAGGTCCTCACCCCGGACTCGTCCCGCTTCTGGCCGGCGGACGAGTGGGAGCCCGGGCACCCGCAACCGTCCTACGACAAGCAGTACGTGCGCGACTGGCTGACGTCGCCGGAGTCCGGCTGGGACCGGACCTCGGGGGAGCCGCCGCCACCGCTGCCCGACGAGGTCGTCGACCGGACCAGGGCGAAGTACGTCGAGGCCTACGAGCGATTGACGGGCACCCGCTGGTCCTGACGCGCGGGTGGTGCGGGATCGGACCACGGGTCGGACGGATAGTGTCGCGGCCATGACATGGCTGGTCACCGGTGGCGCCGGATACATCGGAGCGCACGTCGCGCGTTGCCTGCGCGAGGCCGGCCTCGAGGTTGTCGTCCTCGACGACCTGTCGAGCGGGCACCGGCAGTTCGTGGGCGACGGGACGTCGTTCGTCGAGGGCTCGATCACGGATCCCGACGTCGTACGCCGGACCATCGCCGATCACCGGGTGACCGGCGTCGTGCACCTCGCGGGCTACAAATACGCCGGGGAGTCGGTGCGGCGGCCGCTGCACACGTACCGCCAGAATCTCACCGGCACCCAGGTCCTGCTCGAGGAGATGACCGAGAGCGGTGTCGAGTCCCTCGTGTTCTCGTCGTCCGCCTCCGTCTACGGGACACCGTCGAGCGAGGTTGTCACCGAGGACACGCCGACCACCCCGGAGTCGCCGTACGGCGAGACCAAGCTGGCGTCCGAGTGGCTGATCCGCGGCGTCGGCCGGGTCACACGGCTGCGGCACACGTCATTGCGCTACTTCAATGTGGTCGGGTCCGGCTGGTCGGACGTCTACGACACCAGCCCGCACAACCTCTTCCCTCGCGTGATCGAGGCGCTGGAGCATGGTGAGGCGCCCAGCGTCTGGGGTGTCGACTACCCGACGCGCGACGGCTCGTGCGTTCGCGACTACGTGCACGTCCACGACGTGGCGCTTGCTCATGTCGCTGCCGCCCGCGCATTGGAGGGCGGGACGGCGCTCGAGCCGGCGTACAACCTGGGCAGCGGCGACGGCACGACGGTGCTGGAGATCTTGGCCGCGTTCCAGCGGGTCACCGGCATCGACTTCGAGCCGGTCGTGGCGGATCGGCGTGCCGGCGACCCGGCTCGGATCGTGGCGGCGGGGGGGCTTGCCGCGCGCGACCTCGACTGGGCCATGCGCCATGACGTGGACGCGATGGTCAGCAGCGCGTGGGACGCCCGCCGCGGCCGGGTGCTCTCCGGCTGACCCACTGACGCCGGGAGACCTCGGTCAGCCCGCCGGTGCTTGGCTCGCCTGGCCCGTGGCGGCGGCGCTGGCGGTGGGCGTCGGCGTGCTCGTGCCGGTCGACGTCGCGACCGGGCTCGACGTGGTGGTCGGCGTCTGCGTGGGTGCCGGGGCGTGGTCGTCCTGCTGGCTCGCGCTGGTCGGGGCCGGTGTCTGGCTCTGTCCCTGGTGAGTCGAGCGGTGGTGGCGGCGGTGCGTGCCACGAGAGCGCTGCGGGGTCGAGCCGGGCACTGACACC
>JAVEDG010000225.1 GCA_030841245.1 Actinomycetota bacterium | reverse complement strand
GCTGCTGCGGTTCGCCCGGGGCGAGCTGGACGCGCTGCACGGCCGGTTCGTGCACGCCGCGCGGGACGACCTGGACTCCCTGCTCGCGGCCGCCGCCCGGATCAGGGCGGCCGACGCCCGTACCCTGCGGCTGCGCCCCTACGGTCCCGACGACCCCCTCGCCTGACCATGCCAACGGGTGGGTGGCCTCCGACCGGGCGTCGGGTGCATGCTGCCGAACGTGGAGCGGCCGGAGGTGCGGGTCGACCAGGACGTCGACGGGGTGGCGGCGGTGCTGCGGAGCCGCATCTACGAGTTCAACGGCGACGCGACCGGGTTGCGCGACGGCGCGGAGCTGGCGTTCTCGGTCCGCTCCCGGGACGGCACCGTGCAGGCCGCGGTCTACGGCTGGATCTGGGGCGGCTGCGGATACGTCGACCTGTTGTGGGTCGCCCAGAACCTGCGCGGCCAGGGGGTCGGCACCGAGCTGATGGACCGGGCCGAGGCTGCGGCCCGCACCGCCGGGTGCACGCAGATGGTGCTGTCCACGCACAGCTTCCAGGCACCGGGCTTCTACCAGGCCCGCGGCTACCAGGAGGTCGGCCGGACCGAGGGCTACCCACGCGGCCACGCCCACCTCTACCTCGTCAAGGCGCTCCGAGGATCCGGGTTTGCATGACCATGCGAGATAACGCATACTCATGCGAATGGGTACGACGGTCGCGGTCGCGGGAGCCAGCGGGTACGCCGGGGGCGAGCTGCTCCGGCTGGTGCTGGCCCACCCCGAGTTGACCCTCGGCCCGGTGGCAGCCGGGCCGAGCAGCGCGGGCCGCGCCGTCACCGAGCTGCACCCCCAGCTGCCCCAGCTGGCCGGCACCGTGTTGGCCCCCACCGACCCGAGCGACCTGGCCGGCGCCGACCTGGTCTTCCTGGCCGTGCCGCACGGCGAGTCGGCCACCCTGGTGTCCCAGCTGCCGCCGGACCTCGCGGTCGTTGACCTCGGTGCCGACTTCCGCCTCGACGACGCGTCGGCGTGGGCCACCTACTACGGCAGCGAGCACGCCGGGCGCTGGGCGTACGGGCTGCCCGAGCTGCCCGGGGCGCGGGCTGCGATCACGGCCACGCACCGCATCGCGAACCCGGGCTGCTACCCGACGGCCGTCGCGGTCGGGCTGGCGCCGTTGCTGGCGGCCGGGCTGGTCGAGCCGTCCGACGTCGTCGTGGTCGCGGCCTCGGGCACCAGCGGAGCCGGACGCTCGGCGCGCGCCGCGCTGCAGGGCAGCGAGGTCATGAACGCGGTCAGCGCCTACAAGGCGGGCGGTGCCCACCAGCACACGCCGGAGATGGAGCAGTCACTGACCGCGGCCGCGGGGGAGCCGGTGACGCTGTCCTTCACTCCGCTGCTCGCCCCCATGCCGCGTGGCATCCTCGCGACGACGACCGCGCGCCTCGCCGGGGGCGTGACAACAGCGGTGCTGCGCGAGGCGCTGCACTCGGCGTACGCCGCGGAGCCGTTCGTGCACCTGGTCGCGGAGGGCGGCTGGCCCAGTACCGCTGCGACGTACGGCAGCAACAGCGTGCACCTGCAGGTGGCCGCCGACCGGCACGCCGGCCGGGCGGTCGTCGTGAGCGCGATCGACAACCTGGTCAAGGGAGCCGCAGGCCAGGCGGTGCAGAACGCGAACCTGCTCCTCGGCCTGGACGAGACGGCAGGACTGTCGATCTCCGGGATCGCGCCGTGAGCGTCACCGCGGCCCGCGGGTTCCGCGCGGCCGGTGTCGCGGCCGGGCTCAAGACCACCGCGATGCTCGACGTCGCCGTTGTCGTCAACGACGGCCCGTCCCACGCCGCGGCCGCCGTCGTGACCGCCAACCGGGTCAAGGCCGCGCCCGTGCTGTGGACCCAGCAGGCGGTGCGCGACGGCCGGGTCGACGCCGTCGTGCTGAACTCCGGCGGGGCCAACGCCTGCACCGGCGCGACCGGCTTCCAGGACGTCCATACCACGGCGGAGTGGGCCGCCGAGACGCTCGGCGTCTCCGCCGGCGACGTCGCGGTCTGCTCGACCGGGCTGATCGGCGAGCGGCTGCCCGTGGACCGGCTGCTGGCCGGCGTCGAGGACGCCGCCAAGGCCCTGACCGCCGCTGGTGGCGACGAGGCAGCCCGGGCGATCATGACGACCGACACCGTGCCCAAGCAGACCGCCGTGAGCCTCGGTGACGTGACCGTCGGCGGCATGGCGAAGGGCGCGGGCATGCTGGCGCCCGGGCTCGCCACGATGCTCGCCGTGCTCACCACCGACGCCGAGGTCGCCCCCGAGGTGCTCGACCGGGCGCTGCGGCAGGCGACCGCCCGCACCTTCGACCGGGTGGACTCCGACGGCTGCATGTCGACCAACGACACCGTGCTGCTGCTGGCCTCCGGTGCCTCGGACAGCACGCTCGACGAGGCGACCCTCACCGAGCTGGTCACCCGGGTCTGCGCCGACCTGGCCCGCCAGCTGGTCGACGACGCCGAGGGAGCGGGCAAGACGGTCGCGGTCGAGGTCGTCCGGGCCGCGAGCGAGGCAGATGCGCTGACCGTGGGGCGCGCGGTCGCGCGCAGCAACCTGCTCAAGTGCGCCCTGCACGGCGAGGACCCGAACTGGGGCCGGGTCCTCGCGGCGGTCGGGACGACCGACGCGGTCTTCGAGCCCGAGCGGCTCGCCGTCGCCATGAACGGTGTCTGGGTCTGCCGCGACGGCGTCGCGGCCGAGGACCGCGGCAAGGTCGACCTCTCCGAGCGCGAGGTCACGGTCACCGTCGACCTCGGCGCAGGTGACAGCACGGCGACGATCTGGACCAACGACCTCACCCCCGGCTACGTGCACGAGAACTCGGCGTACTCCACATGACCGACGCCCCCACCCGACCGCGGACCCGGCGCGAGGCGGCGTTCGACCGCGCCGCCACGCTCGTCGCGGCGCTGCCGTGGCTGGAGCGCTTCCACGACCGCATCGTGGTGGTGAAGTACGGCGGGCACGCGATGACCGACCCGGCGCTGCAACGATCCTTCGCCGAGGACGTCGTCTTCCTCCGGTACGCCGGGTTGCGCCCGGTCGTCGTCCACGGCGGTGGCCCGCAGATCACCGCGCACCTGGATCGCCTGGGCATCGCATCGACGTTCGCGGCCGGGCACCGGGTGACCAGCCCCGAGACGATGGACGTCGTCCGCATGGTGCTCGTCGGCCAGGTCCAGCGCGAGATCGTCGGCCTGGTCAACGCCCACGGCGCGCTCGCGGTCGGGCTCTCCGGCGAGGACGCCCGGCTCTTCACCGCCGAGCGGCACTCGGTCACGGTCGCAGGCGAGGAGGTCGACCTGGGCATGGTCGGCGACGTCGCCGAGGTGGACCCCGGCATCGTGGCCGGGCTGGTCGCGGACGGGCGCATCCCGATCGTCTCCAGCGTGGCGCGCGGCGCCGACGGCTACCTCTACAACCTCAACGCCGACACCGCCGCCGGTGCACTCGCGGTCGCACTGGGCGCGGAGAAGCTCGTCGTGCTCACCGACGTCGAGGGCCTCTACGCCGACTGGTCGCCCGGCCAGGACACCGCGTCCGCCGAGGTGATCAGCAGCATCGCCGCTGACGACCTCGAGCGGCTGCTGCCCGGCCTCGAGTCGGGCATGGTCCCCAAGATGTCTGCGTGCCTGCGCGCGGTCCGCGGCGGCGTCCCGAAGGCGCACGTCGTGGACGGCCGGGTCCCACACGCGCTGCTGGTCGAGATCCTCACCGACGATGGTGTGGGCACCCAGGTCGTGGCGTCATGACGGCCGGCACGGCGTCGGTGACCGCGCGCTGGCCCGAGGTGATGCTCCCGACGTACGCCGTGCCGCCGCTCACCCTCGTGCGCGGCAGCGGCGCCGTCGTCTGGGACGACGAGGGCCGCGAGTACGTCGACCTGGTGGCCGGCATCGCGGTCAACGCGCTCGGTCACGCCCACCCGGCCGTGGTCGAGGCCGTGACCAGCCAGGTCGCCACCCTCGGTCACACGTCCAACCTGGTGGCGAACGAGCCGTCGGTCCGGCTGGCCGAGCGGCTGCTCGCCCTGACCGGGCGCGCCGGGCGGGTGTTCCTCGCCAACTCCGGCGCCGAGGCCAACGAGGCCGCCTTCAAGATGGCGCGCCGGACCGGCCGACCGGGCGTCGTCGCGGCCGACGCGGGCTTCCACGGGCGCACCATGGGGGCCCTGGCGCTGACCGGGCAGCCAGACAAGCGGGCGCCGTTCGAGCCGCTGCCCGGGGGCGTGACGCACGTGCCGTACGGCGACGCAGCGGCGCTGGCCGCGGCGGTCGGCGACCGGACGTCCGCGGTGTTCCTCGAGCCGGTGCAGGGCGAGGCCGGCGTCGTCGTGCCACCCACCGGCTACCTGGCCGCGGCTCGAGAGGTCGCGACGGCGGCCGGCGCCCTGCTGGTGCTCGACGAGGTGCAGACGGGGATCGGCCGGACCGGCACGTGGTTCGCCCACCAGCAGGCCGGGGTCGCGCCGGACGTGCTCACCCTGGCCAAGGGTCTGGGTGGTGGCCTGCCCGTCGGGGCAACTCTGGCCTTCGGCCCGGCCGCCGAGCTTCTCGGGCCGGGGTCGCACGGCTCGACGTTCGGCGGCAACCCGGTCTGCTGCGCCGCGGCCCTGGCAGTGCTGGACACCATCGAGCGTGACGGGCTGTGCGAACGCGCAGCCGCGTTGGGAGCCAGGCTGCACCGCGGGGTCGTCGACCTCGGTCATCCGATGGTGAGTGACGTGCGCAGCGCCGGGCTGATGATCGGCGTGGTCCTCGGCACGCCGGTCGCCGCGGCGGTCGAGCTGGCCGCCCGCGAGCGCGGCTTCCTGGTCAACGCAGTCGCCCCGGACGTGCTGCGGCTGGTGCCACCTCTCGTGCTCACCGACGCGCAGGCCGACGCGTTCGTCGCGATGCTGCCCGACGCGCTG
>JAVEDG010000432.1 GCA_030841245.1 Actinomycetota bacterium | reverse complement strand
GCCGACAACCTGCAAATCTTCAAGTATGTCGTTCGTAATACGGCCCACACCTACGGCAAGGCCGCGACCTTCATGCCAAAACCGCTCTACGGTGATAACGGTTCGGGAATGCACTGCCATCAATCCTTATGGAAAGACGAGAAGCCACTTTTTGGTGGTGACGGCTACGCGGGACTTTCGGAGATGGCGCGTTACTACATCGGCGGGCTCTTGAAACATGCGGCGGCGGTGGTTGCTTTTGCGGCGCCGACAACTAACAGCTACAAGCGTCTGGTGCCGGGTTTTGAGGCGCCGGTCAACCTCGCATATTCCGCGCGCAACCGTTCGGCCGCGATTCGCATTCCAATGTTCTCGACGAATCCAAAACTCAAACGACTGGAGTTTCGTCCGCCCGATCCGTCGTGTAATGCTTATCTCGCTTTTTCAGCGATGCTGCTTGCGGGAATCGATGGCATTCAGAACCGCAACGATCCGGGCGATCCGCTCGAGAAAGACATCTACGATCTGTCGCCTGAAGAGCTGAAGGATGTGCCGACGCTGCCGGGTTCATTGGACGAAGCACTGAAAGCGCTCGAAGCAGATCACGATTTTCTGTTAAAGGGCGACGTCTTCAGCCAGCAGTTAATCGATCGCTGGATCAGCTACAAGCGGGAGAAAGAAATTACGCCGCTGCGAATGCGCCCGCACCCGCTGGAGTTTCAAATGTATTTCGATATCTGATCGCGTTGTCCAGAGTCCAAGGTCCAAAGTCCAAAGTCCAACTCTGAGCTGGAGTTGGACTTTGGTGTATTAGGTTCTGAAGTTTCAAGTTTTACTGATGCATATAATGCCGATCATTCTTCAGGGAACTCACGTCCGTCTCGAACCGCTGTCGCCGGATCATCTCGATGGACTGTGCGAAGTTGGACTCGATCCGGCAATCTGGCGCTGGGCTCCCGTTCCGATTACCAACCGCGAAGAAATGCGACGCTATCTTGAGACGGCACTGCGCTGGCAAACAGAGGGGACAGCTATGCCATTCGCCACCGTTCTCAACGAAACTGATCAGGTAGTCGGCAGCACTCGCTTTGCAAACATCGACCGCGAAAACAAACACATGGAGATCGGTTGGACCTGGATAGGCAAGGCATGGCAACGGACCGCCGTCAACACCGAAGCGAAGTATCTGCTGCTGCGCCACGCGTTTGAAACACTCGGCTGCATTCGCGTCGAATTCAAAACAGACTCACTAAACCAACAATCGCGCAATGCGATTCTTCGTATTGGGGCAAGCGAAGAAGGAACTTTCCGCAATCACATGATTACGCAAGCCGGGCGTTATCGACATACCGTTTATTTCAGTGTGATTGATTCGGAGTGGCCGGAGGTGAAGAGGGGACTGGAACAAAGACTTGCCAGGCGTTCGTAATGCCTAGTTACGGTTGTCACACAAATGCCGGTCCCACTCGTGAGACCGGCATTACATTTCGAGTAAAAATTTCCGCGCGCCGCACCCGGGTTAGTGCGATCGTCTCGTCGCGCATCTTGCCCGCGACGGCTACGGCCAAATGAAGCCAGTGAGCGGATGGCCATAAAAAGCATCTGTCTGCCACGTCGCTTTGTTCCATGTGCCGTCCTGATCGCCGATGATCGTAACGGGCACGATGACGCGGTCGATGCCCAGCTTATTTGATGAGGCAATGCCATTATCGAGCTTGCCGTTCGGGCCCACCGTGAACTTGATCGAACGCGCCAGCTTGTTGTTCCACAGTAGCTTGAACTCGTATTGGCCGGGGTTCGAGGCCATCTTGAACATCTCGTTCGTGTTTGACTGTCCCTGCCCACCATTCGTCTTGTCCCATTGCTTCACGATGGGAAAGCTGCACTCAATGCGCGACCACTTCGCCTGCTGCGGAAAAGTATTGGCCGGGGAGATCGTTGTTTGAATGTCAACCACCGAGCCGCAACTGGCCGCGCCGACCTGCATGCCGTCCTCGAACATCCTGCCGATTTCCTTGCCCTGGTAAAAAAGGTGCGGGTCGAACTTATACGCGTCGCCGCGCACCCAGAACGCGAGGTGGAAGTCTGGATAGTCCCACCCGTACACGCTGTTCGGCGCGTACCAAACGTAGCCGATGGGCAGATTCCAGTCCTGATCGACGTAGTAGACAAACCTTTGGGCTGCCTTCGGGCCGACTTCGCCAGAATGGGTCTTGGCGACCTTGAACTTGCCCGTGGCGATCGTCGTGCTAGTGCCGGCCAACTCGTTGCGCACCTTGATGGCAAAGTTCACCGGGCCCACCGGCAGGATGCTCTTGTCTTCGACTTGACGACCGCCGCACTCGGTCTTCCACCAATAGCCCTTCTGCGCTTCGCCCGTGTCGCAGTCAAACGACAGCCACGGCGCCGCGCCGCCGGGTTGCTGGACTTCCACGTACAATTGGCTGCCGCTCGCGATGGGGCCGTTGACGCGGAACTTAAATTCCGGAACCCAACTCCACACGTCGAAGTTCCCCTTGTAGGAGTTGCTAGTCCAGGCGGTCACTTGGAGCGTATCGAACTGGAGACTTGGCTCGTCGGATCCGCCCGGCGACTGGCTCGTCGTGCTGCTGGGCGCGACAGGCTGCGCACTTTCTGATTGCGTTGGAGCCGGCTGCGTAGTTTCCGTTGGCGTCGGTTGCGGTTTTGGTTTGGGGAGCTTGGGTATCTTGAACTGCGCTGAAGCAGTCTGTGAGATAAAGAATACCGTCATGCAAAGAACGAGTAAAAGAAACGAACGTCTCATTTTCGCCTCCTATCAACTTATGGCAGATGTCCCATTCCTGGGCAGATGAATCAACTTTTGGGGTTCCCGAATTGCTTGTTTGAAAAAGCGTTGGATTCTAGGCGCGTCAGAGAATATTCTTTTCAGCGTTTCTTGGCAACAGGATTTGTGGATCGGTTCGGTGTAATGTCCGATAAACTTTTAGTCTGTCGCGGCGTTACGACAAGCTAAAGCTTATCGGACACC
>JAVEDG010000199.1 GCA_030841245.1 Actinomycetota bacterium | reverse complement strand
TGAGCGCGAGTTTCAGTCGACTTTCCCGGGGACCGATGTTCCGGTCATGAGCAGCGGGTTTCTCCAGGTCCGGTCGGGCTACTGGGTCGCGTTGGTGACGTTGGTGTGCGCCGTCATCCTGTCGGCCGCCGGCGCCGGGGCTTTCACCTACGTGAAGCACCGCAGAGATGCGTCCGAGCACGTTCGTCTCGTGGCAGCCGAGATGGCGCTGGCCCGCCTCGAGCTGCCGGATGGGATCACCGCCGGCGACCGATCGCACTGCTCGAGCACGCCCGCCGGGATCTGCGCCTCAAGCGACGCGACACCGCTGGCCCTGCTGCCTGCTCTCACCCGGCTGGTCCACGGCACGCCGGACGACCTCGCCTGCCGGCTGGCCCGGTCGCACCGGGCCGCCTGTGGCGTCATGGTGGTCGGCCGGCTGCACGGCTACCCGGTGCTGATCTCGGCCTCGCCGCACATACTCGTCGTGCAGGACGGCGACCCGCCTCGTGGCGCCGTGCGCGCCGGCCTCACCAACCCCCACCTGTACGCCCTGGGCAGTGATGTGGTGATCGAGCTCCGGACGCCGGGTGCGCCGGCCATCGTCAGCAGGACCTGAACGCAGGACCCTTCAGGCGCCTTCACCAGCTACGGGTGTCAGGCAGGTGACGCCTCACCGCTCGCGACCCTCAGGCCACCGGCTGCCTCGTCGACGTCGACCACCACGGTCTCGCCCTCTCGGATCTCGCCGGCGAGCAGGCCACGGGCCAGCGGGTCGCCGATCGCCGACTGCACCAGCCGTCGCAACGGCCGGGCGCCGTAGACCGGGTCGAAGCCCGTGCTCGCCAGCCAGGCCCTCGCCTCCGCCGTCACCTCGAGCGTCAGCCGCCGCTGGTGCAACCGCTCACGCAACTGGGCGACCTGGATGTCGACGATGTGCCCGAGGTCCTCGGGCGAGAGCGCGTCGAACACCACGGTCTCGTCGAGCCGGTTGACGAACTCCGGCTTGAACGCATCGCGCACCGCGGCCAGCACCGACTCGCGGCGCTGCTCGGGGCTCATCGTCGGGTCGGTGATGAACGTCGATCCGAGGTTGGACGTCAGCACGAGGATCGTGTTGCGGAAGTCCACCGTGCGGCCGTGGCCGTCGGTCAGCCGACCGTCGTCGAGCACCTGCAGCAGGATGTCGAAGACTTCCGGGTTGGCCTTCTCGACCTCGTCGAGCAGCACGACCGTGTACGGCCGGCGGCGGACCGCCTCGGTCAGCTGGCCGCCCTCCTCGTAGCCGACATAACCGGGGGGTGCGCCGACCAACCGGGCTACAGAGTGCTTCTCGCCGTACTCGCTCATGTCGATGCGCACCATTGCGCGCTCGTCGTCGAAGAGGAAGTCGGCCAGCGCCTTGGCCAGCTCGGTCTTGCCGACACCCGTCGGGCCGAGGAACAGGAACGAGCCGGTGGGTCGGTCCGGGTCGGAGATGCCGGCGCGCGCGCGGCGTACGGCGTCGGAGACCGCACGCACCGCGGCGCTCTGCCCGACAAGCCGGCGACCGAGCTCCTCCTCCATCCGCAGCAGCTTGGTGGTCTCGCCCTCGAGCAGCCGCCCCGCGGGGATGCCGGTCCACGCCGCGACCACCTCGGCCACGTCGTCGGGCCCGACCTCCTCCTTGACCATCGCCTCACGCGTCTCGGTGACGGCACGGGCCTCCGCCAGCTCCTTCTCGAGCGCCGGGATCTCGGCGTACATCAGCCGGCTCGCGGTGCCCAGGTCGCCGTCGCGCTGGGCGCGCTCGGCCTGACCGCGCAGGTCGTCGAGCCGCATGTTCAGCTCACCGACCCGGTCGAGGCCGGCCTTCTCCTTCTCCCAGCGCGCGTTGAGGCCGGCGAGCTCCTCCTGCAGGTCGGCCAGCTCGCGGCGCAACCGGTCGAGCCGCTCGACAGAGGCCGGGTCGTCCTCCTTCTCCAGCGCCAGCTCCTCCATCAGCATCCGGTCGACCTGGCGCTGCAGCACGTCGATCTCGACCGGCCTCGAGTCGATCTCCATGCGCAGCCGGGACGCCGCCTCGTCGATCAGGTCGATCGCCTTGTCCGGCAGGAAGCGCGAGGTGATGTAGCGGTCGGACAGCGTCGCAGCCGCCACGAGCGCGGCGTCGCTGATCTCGACCTTGTGGTGGGCCTGGTAGCGGTCCTTGAGACCACGAAGGATCGCAATGGTGTCCTCGACCGACGGCTCACCGACCAGCACCGGCTGGAAGCGCCGCTCCAAGGCGGGGTCCTTCTCCACGTGCTCGCGGAACTCGTCGAGAGTCGTCGCACCGACCATGCGCAGCTCGCCGCGGGCCAGCATCGGCTTGAGCATGTTCGACGCGTCCATCGCCCCCTCGCCGGTCGCGCCCGCGCCGACGACGGTGTGCATCTCGTCGATGAACGTCACGACGCGGCCATCGCTCGCCTTGATGTCGTCGAGCACCGCGCGCAGCCGCTCCTCGAACTCGCCGCGGTACTTCGCGCCCGCGACCATCGCGCCGAGGTCGAGCGCGACGAGGCGCTTGTCCTTCAACGAGTCGGGGACGTCGCCCGCGACGATCCGCTGCGCCAGCCCCTCGACGACGGCGGTCTTGCCGACACCGGGCTCGCCGATCAGCACCGGGTTGTTCTTGGTACGCCGGGACAGCACCTGCACGACCCGGCGGATCTCGCTGTCGCGACCGATCACCGGGTCGAGTGCCCCCTCGCGAGCCCGCATGGTCAGGTCGACGCCGTAGCGCTCCAAGGCCTGGTACGTCGCCTCCGGGTCGCTGGACGTGGCGCGCGCCGAACCGCGGACCTTGCCGAACCCGTCCAGCAGCACCTGCGGCGTCGCGCCGGCGTCGGCCATCCACTCGGCCACGTTGGCGCCGTCCTCGGCCAGCCCGACGAGCAGATGCTCGGTCGCGACGTAGTCGTCGCCCAGCTTGCGGGCCTGCTCCGAAGCGGTCTGCAGCACCTGGAAGGCCGGCCGGGACAGGCCCGGCTCGGCGACGGTCGCCCCTGTTGCGCTCGGCAGCCGGGCGAACCAGTCCTCGGCCCGCGCGCGCAAGCCCTCGCGGTCGGCCTCGACCGCGTCGAGCAGCGCCACGGCACTGCCCTGCGGCTGGTCGAGCAGCGCGAGCAACAGGTGCAGCGGCTCGACGTGCGGGTGGCCGTGCGTGGCGGCACGGCGTACCGCGTCCGCCAGTGCCTCCTGGCTCTTGGTGGTCAGCTTGTATGCGTCCATGGCTCCTTCGTCTACACAGCGCTCAGGCGCGCGGCTGGGGTCGCCAGACCACGAGCTGGGTACGTCGGTGGGCGGCGCGAAAGTCCTCGACCTCGGCCTGAAGCTCGGCGACCCGGGCCCGCAGGGCCGTGACCTGGTTCTCCAGCTCCAGGATGCGCCGCACCCCCTCCAGCCCGATGCCGTGCGACGACAGGGCGCCGATCTCGCGCAGCACCTCGATGTCGTGCAGCGAGTAGCGGCGGCCGCCACCGGATGTGCGGCCGGGCGTCACCAGTCCGAGCCGGTCGTACTGCCGCAACGTCTGGGCGTGCATCCCGACCAGCTCGGCAGCGACCGAGATGACATAGACCGGTGTCGTCTCGTCGATCTCGTAGGACACCTCAGCCCCTTCCCTGGTCGAACAGCCCGGCGCGCGGGTCCTCGCCCGACGTCGCGTTCTGGAACGCCTCGACCGCTTCGCGTGCCTTGGCGCTGAGCTTGCCGGGGACGGCCACGTCGACCGTGACGAGCAGGTCGCCCATGGTCCCGTCCTTGCGGCGCACGCCCTTGCCCTTGACGCGGAACGTCCGGCCGTTGGCCGTGCCTGCCGGCAGCTTGAGCGTCACCGGCGGGCCGCCGAGCGTCGGCACCTTGATCTGGGCGCCCAGAGCGGCCTCGGCGAAGGTCACCGGGACCGTCAGGGTCAGGTTGTCGGCCTTGCGCCCGAACAGCGGGTGGGGGCGGACGTGGACGTTCACGAACAGGTCGCCGGCCGGGCCCCCTCGCTCGCCTGGCGCGCCCTTGCCCTTGAGCCGGATCCGCTGGCCGTCGCGTACGCCAGCCGGGATCCGGGCGTTGAGCGTGCGGGTGCCGGTGGCCCGTCCGCTGCCGTGGCAGTCGGGGCACGGGTCGTCGACGACGAGGCCGCGGCCGCGGCACTCGCGGCACGGCTCCGAGAAGCCGAAGCCACCCTGGTTGCGGGTCGTCTGCCCGGTGCCGAGACAGACCGGGCACTGGCGCGGCATCGTGCCACCCTTGGCACCGGTGCCGTGACAGGTGGGACACGCCGCCTCGCTGGCCAGCCGGAGCGACACCGTCGCGCCTTCGACCGCGTCGGAGAACGGCAGGGTCACCTCGGTCTCGACGTCCGCCCCGCGGCGCGGCGCGGTGGTCCGGCCGGCACCGCGCCCGCCGAACAGCCCGCCGAGGATGTCGCCGAGCCCACCGCCGGCGCCGCCCTGGCCGAACAGGTCGCCCACGTCGAACGTGTAGCCACCCGACCCGGTGCTGGTCCCTCTGCCGGGGGCCCGGAAGCCGCCGGTCCCGAAGAGCGAGCGCCCCTCGTCGTACTCCTTGCGACGCTTCTCGTCGGCGAGCACGTCATAGGCCTCGGAGATCCCCTTGAAGCGCTCCTCGGCCGCCGGGTCGCCCTTGTTGGCGTCGGGGTGGTGGGTGCGGGCCAGCTTGCGGTAGGCCTTCTTGATCTCGTCGGGCTTGGCGTCCTTGGGGACGCCGAGCGTCTTGTAGTAGTCCTTCTCCAGGTAGTCCCTGGCACTCATGGCGTCCCCCTCTCCGTTCTCGTCAGGGTGTGCTTACTCGGGGTCGGCGACGGCGACCCGGGCCGGGCGCACCACGCGTTCGCCGAGCTTGTAGCCCGGCTGGAACACCTGCACGCAGGTGGGTTCGGACACCTCGGCAGAGTGGCTGTGGGTCAGCGCCTCGTGAACCGTCGGGTCGAACGCGTCGCCGGGCTCGCCGAACCGGGTCAGGCCGAGCTTCTCGACCGTGGACTCGAGCGCCTCGCCGACCGACTTGAAGCCGCCCTCGAGCTCGCCGTGCTCCCGGGCCCGGCCGATGTCGTCGAGGACCGGCAGCAGGTTGGTCAGCACGTTGGCCACGGCCTGCTCCCGGATCGCCTCGCGGTCACGGTCGACCCGCCGTCGGTAGTTGGCGTACTCCGCCTGCAGCCGCTGCAGGTCGGCGGTCCGCTCGGCGATCTGGGTCTGCAGCTCGGTGGCGAAGTCGTCGCCGAGCTGCTCGCCCGGGGCAGGGGCCCCGCCGGTGGTGGTGCCGGAGGGGACCCCTTCCCGCAGCTCTCCGGTCACCGGGTCCAGCCGCCGCTTGTCGCGGATGATCGGACCCTCGTGCTCGGGACCTCGCGTGCCGTCGCTGTCGCGATGGGTCACTTGCTCTCGTCCTCGTCGACGATCTCGGCGTCCACCACGTCGTCGTCCGAGGACGCCTCGGCGTTCTCCCCCGTCGTACCCGGCTCACCGGCTGCGCCACCAGCAGCCGGCTGCTGCTGCGCGTACATCGCCGCGCCGAGCTTCTGGCTGACGCCCGCGACCTTCTCGGTGGCCTCGCGGATCGCCGGGATGGCGTCCGAGTCGGTCCCTTCCAGCGCCTTCTTCAGCTCGGCGACCGCAGCCTCGACCTCGGCCTTGGACGCGGCCGCGTCGCCCTCGGTGAACTTGTCGGCGTTGTCGGCGAGGAACTTCTCGGTCTGGTAGACGAGCTGGTCGCCGGTGTTGCGGACCTCGGCCTCCTCACGGCGGCGCTTGTCCTCGTCCGCGTGCGCCTCGGCGTCGCGCATCATCTTCTCGATCTCGTCCTTGCCGAGCGCGGAACCGCCTGTGATGGTCATCGACTGTTCCTTGCCGGTGCCGAGGTCCTTGGCGCTGACGTGCACGATGCCGTTGGCGTCAATGTCGAAGGAGACCTCGATCTGCGGTACGCCGCGAGGAGCCGGCGGCAGCCCGGTCAGCTCGAACATGGCCAGCCGCTTGTTGTAGGCGGTCATCTCGCGCTCGCCCTGGTAGACGAGGATCTGCACCGACGGCTGGTTGTCGTCGGCCGTCGTGAAGATCTCCGAGCGCTTGGTCGGGATGGTCGTGTTGCGCTCGATCAACTTGGTCATGATGCCGCCCTTGGTCTCGATGCCGAGGGACAGCGGGGTGACGTCGAGCAGCAGCACGTCCTTGACCTCGCCCTTGAGCACGCCGGCCTGGAGGCAGGCGCCGATGGCGACGACCTCGTCGGGGTTGACGCCCTTGTTGGGCTCCTTGCCGCCGGTCAGCTCCTTGACCAGGTCGACCACTGCCGGCATCCGCGTGGAGCCGCCGACCAGCACGACGTGGTTGATCTCGCTGACGCCGATGCCCGCGTCGCTTAGCACCGACTTGAACGGCGCCTTGCAGCGGTCGAGCAGGTCAGTGGTCATCTGCTGGAACTGCGAGCGCGTGACCTTCTCGTCCAGGTGCAGCGGACCGGCGTCGGACGCGGTGATGTAGGGCAGGTTGATGGTCGTCTCGGTCGAGGACGACAGCTCGATCTTTGCCTTCTCGGCCGCCTCGCGCAGTCGCTGCAGAGCCATCTTGTCCTTGGACAGGTCGACGCCGTGACCGTTCTGGAACGCCTTGACCAGGTGGTCGACGATCCGCTGGTCCCAGTCGTCGCCGCCGAGGTGGTTGTCACCGCTGGTGGCCTTGACCTCGACCACTCCCTCGCCGATCTCGAGCAGCGACACGTCGAAGGTGCCGCCGCCGAGGTCGAAGACGAGGATCGTCTGGTCGGTCTCGCCCTTGTCCAGGCCGTAGGCCAGGGCGGCCGCGGTCGGCTCGTTGACGATGCGCAGGACGTTGAGGCCCGCGATCTCGCCCGCCTCCTTGGTGGCCTGGCGCTGGGCGTCCTCGAAGTAGGCGGGGACCGTGATGACCGCGTCGGCGATGGTCTCGCCGAGGTAGGCCTCGGGGTCGCGCTTGAGCTTCCTCAGCACCCGCGCGCTGATCTCCTGGGCGGTGTAGTTCTTGCCGTCGATGTCGACCTTCCAGTCGGTGCCCATGTGGCGCTTGACCGACCGGATGGTGCGATCGACGTTGGTGACGGCCTGGCGCTTGGCGACCTCGCCGACCAGGACCTCGCCGTTCTTGGCGAATGCCACGACCGAGGGCGTCGTGCGCGAGCCCTCGGCGTTGGCGATGACGGTGGGCTCGCCGCCCTCCAGGACCGAGACGACGGAGTTGGTCGTCCCGAGGTCGATACCGACCGCTCGTGCCATGGTTGCTGTTCCTTCGCAGAAGAGTTGACTGGGTCTGGCTCAAGTATCCAGGACCATGCTGGTCCCGTCAAGAATCTTGAGTCCTACCTACTCAACCCTGGCGCGAGAGGCTTCGTTCCCCCGTTCGGGCCGGATTTTTCCTTCCCAGCCGTCAGGTGATCTTGAAATGCCCGTTGTCAGGTGATCTTGAGTACCCGTTGTCAGGTGATCTTGAGATTCCTCGAGACCACGGTGCCCTTGGCGCCCCTGTTGTTGGTGGCGTAGACGTAGAACGTGTAGGTCTGCCCCTTCACCAGGCTGCTCCACGTTGCGCTCCGTGCCGAGGCGGACAGCGTTCGCCAGCTGCTCCCCGAGCGTCGTACGACGTAGTGCGCGATGGTGAAGCCCGGGTTGGGCGTGGACTTGCCCCAGGACAGCTTCGCCTTCAGACCGGAGAGGTTGGACGCCTGCACCGAGGTGGGCGCGCTCGGACCCCGGCACGAGTAGACGCGCACGTTGTCCAGCCACCATCCGTATGCCGCGGAGAAGGCGACTGCGCCGTCGGTGACCATCCGGAACCGCAGTTTGACCTTCTTGCCAGCGAACGACGAGAGGCTGGCCCGGCTGGTGTACCAGTCGGTCGAGTCGCCGCCGAAGGCCTTTGCGCCGAAGGCGTCGACGTTGTGGTTGTAGCCGTTGCTCCCGATGCTCAGCGGCCGGAAGCTGCTGCCGTTCACCTGGATCTCGACTCGGCCGCCGTCGAAGTACTCGACAGGAACCGACTGGTCATTGGGGCCGATCCAGTCGAACGCGTAGGCGTGGTCGAACCGGACGAAGCTGGGCCTTCCGCTCGGGATGGTGAAAGTCCTCGCGGTCGTCAACCGCCGATCGGCCGGGTTCAACGTACTGGAGCTGGTGCCCCTGTCGGTCGAATCATTGGTGTAGGCGGCCTTCCCTGAGGTCGGCTTGTTCTGGTAGAAGGCGTTACGCGACCACCCGTTTGAGGTCGACCAGTTGGTTGACGAAGTGGCGCTGCCGGACTGGTTGAACGTGTCCAACATCATCGTCGAGACGGCGTACCCCGAGGGACAGGTCCCCGGCGCCGCCGGGATGGGCTTGGCATCGGCGGGGTACTTGTTCATCTCTGTCGCCGTAACCGCCCGCTTGACCTGGGTGCAGTTCCCCGACGTGATCGTGCCGGCAGAATTGGGAAGCGCCACACCAATCAACTGGGTGCAGACTTGCGGCAGCAGGCTGTAGAGGTCGCGGTAGTCCGTGCCCGACGTCATCGTCAGCTCGGCTCGATAGTAGATCTGTGCGGCTTTGAGCACCCCGATCCCGGTGATCGTCTGGCCGCCGAAGGAGACGCTTCCGTCAATCGGATCGCGTCCGACCAGGAATGCCGTCTTGTTGCCCACGCCGCTGTCGGTGTGCGCCCCACCGTCGTCGAACCAGTCGTTGCTCCACAGCGAGGACGACGTCTTTGCCGGCTGGCCGAACGCGCCAGGGCTCGCCATATCGCGGATTGCTCCGCCCGGACCGTCCTCGCCGAGCAGCCAGTCAGAGTCGAGCGTCCCGTCGGTCTTGTCCACGAACTCACCGAATACGTCG
>JAVEDG010000461.1 GCA_030841245.1 Actinomycetota bacterium | reverse complement strand
TGCAGGACCCACCCGAGCTCATCCCGACGTTCATTCGACGTTGGGAGGAAGGGTTCGAGAACGTCTACATGGTCGTCAAGCGACGCCACGGTACGAGCCCGCTTCGTCGCTTCAACAGCAGGGCCTTCTACTGGCTGGCCGACAAGCTGACGGATGGCCGTATCCTGCGCGACGCGAGCGACTTCCGGCTCGTGGACCGCAAGGTGTACGAGACCGTGCGATCCATGGAGGAGCGCAACCGGTTCGTCCGGGGCCTGTTCTCGTGGGTCGGCTACCGATCCGTCGGAGTCCCGCACGAGAGGCCACCGCGCTTCGGCGGAAAGTCCAAGGCCTACAGCCTGCAGGTGCTCGACCTCGCGTTCAAGGGAATTTTCGCCCACAGCTACGCACCCTTGCGCCTCATCAGCATCTTGGGCGGGGCGATCTCGATCCTGTCGTTCGTGACCCTCGTCGTCCTCACGATCCGCTGGATCATCTTCGGGGTGCCGTTCGCAGGTTTCGGGACACTCGTCGGATTCATCCTCCTGCTCTTCGGACTGCTGTTCTCGATGATCGGGATCATGGCCGAGTACGTCGGGCTGATCTACGAGGAGGTCAAGCAGCGACCTAACTTCGTGGTCCGCCAGCGGGTCGGGCTCGACGACACCGGTGCCGGCACGCGTCGGCGGGCGTTGCCGAAGTGACCCCAGCCGTGAGACGAGACCGTGCCGACGCCGACGCGCCCCACGGCGCGCCGAAAGAACGTGCAAGCGGCGCCACCCGACGGCTCGGAGCTCGCTTCGCGGCTGTCGGCGTCGCCAACACGATTTTCGGCTTCGGCGTCTTCGCGTTGCTCGAGGTGACGATCGGTGAGCGCGTGCCCTACCTCATCATCCTTCTCATCTCCCACGTCGTGAGCGTTCTCGAGGCGTACGTGCTCCATCGCTACCTTGTGTTTCAGGTGCGTGGAAGATGGTTCAGGGACCTGGCGCGCTTCTGGATGGTCTATCTCGGCTCGCTTGCCTTCAACCTGGTCGCCCTTCCCGCGCTGGTGGAATGGGCCGGTCTTCCCGTGCTAGTCGCGCAAGCCATCGTGGTCCTCATCAGTGCCTGCGGTTCCTTTGTCCTGCATCGGGGTTTCAGCTTCGCCCGACGCGAGAAGGACACGGTGGGGCCGTGACCGGGCAGGAAGCCTCGCCCAGGCTGGCCCTCGTCATCGGCGGATACGGCGCGCTCGGCGCAGCCATCTCGGTCGCGCTGACGACATCGGGGCTCAGGGTCCTTCGCAGCTCCAGGGTCGAGGGAGCAGGCGAGGATCCAGACCGCGTCATTCTCGACCCGGTGTCGGCCGGAAGTGAGGACTTCCGCCGGCTGCCCGAACTTGATGCCGTGGTCTGGGCTCACGGGGTGAACGTCAATGACAGTCTCGATCAATTTGACAACGCGGCGTTCGAGCATCTCGTCGACGTGAACGTCGGGACGATCGCCCGGAACATCCGTGACCTGCTCGGAGCGGGTCGCCTCCGTGATGGCGCCCGGCTCGTCGTGATCAGCTCGATATGGGAGCAGGTCGCCCGCCCAGGAAAGCTCTCCTACACCGTCTCCAAGGCCGCCGTCGGCGGCCTTATCCGGGCAGCCGCGCTAGACCTCGGATCAAGATCGATTCTTATCAACGCGGTGCTCCCTGGCGTGGTCGACACGGACATGACGCGGGCCACGTTGACGCCCGAGCAGGTCACCTCCGCGGCTACGGGAACCGCCTTCAACAGACTCGTCACCGCAGCAGAGGTCGCCGACGTGGTCGGCTATCTATGCTCCCCCGGCAACACCGCCGTCACCGGCCAATCCATCCACGTCGACCTCGGGTTCTCCCTTGCGCACCCGCTCTGAGCTGCGCATCCGCTCCTCGTCGGGTGATTACGCGGTAGTCATCGGACGCGGCAGCCTCGAGGACGCGTTGGCCTCCGCCGATGTCGTCATGGTGGATGCGAACCTCGCCGACACCGTCGCAGCCGGAGCTATGCCGGTCCTGCCCGTGAAGGCCACCGAGGACGAGAAGACGCTGGCCGGCATCGAGAAGCTCGTCGTTGCCATGAACCGCGCCGGCGTTCGCCGCGGGCACCGGCTGCTCGCGGTCGGAGGCGGAGTCGTGCAGGACGTCGCCACGTTCGCCTCGGCGGTCTACATGCGTGGGTTGACCTGGACCTTTGCGCCAACCACGCTGATGGCGATGGCCGACTCCTGCATCGGAGGCAAGAGCTCCATCAACGTCGGAGGGTTGAAGAACCTCGTCGGCAACTTTCATCCTCCTCGCCAGATCGTCATCGCTACAACGTTCCTGACAACCCTCGACGCGTCTGCAATCTCCGCCGGCCTGGCCGAAGCGGTGAAGATCTCCTTCTGCCGAGGTAGCGATGCCTTCCACGGCTACCTGAGCCGTTGGGTCAACTTCGCCGAGGACCCTGAGGAGCTGCTGGTCCACGTCCTCGACACCAAACGGTGGTTCGTCGAGATCGACGAGCACGACGAGAAGGAGCGCCGGCAACTCAACTTCGGGCACACCTTCGGGCACGCACTCGAGACGGCTGTCAGGAACAGGATCAGCCACGGCGCCGCCGTTGCCGTAGGCATGCTCTGCGCCATCGACCATCCGTTAGCCGCGAAGACCTCCGACACTCAGGCGCTCGGAACTCACTGCCGCGCATTGCTCTCGCAGGTGACAGCGCTCCCCCAGGCGCTCTCGGACTTCGACGCCGCCGAGTTCGAGCGGGCCTTCCGAAGCGACAAGAAGCACACGCACGACCAGTTCCGCCTGATCCTGCCGCAGGACGGCGGCGGTGTCCGCGAGATCGCGATCCCGGTCACCGACCAAGCCTGGACAGACATCCTCGCGGGAACGCGTTCCGTTCTCTTCAGCTTGGGAGGAGACGCGCCGTGAAGTACAGCAGTGCCATGATGCGATGGCTCGGTGGAATGGGCTACACCCACTGCTTCTTCGTCGCCGGTGGCAACTCCATGCATCTGCTGGACGGCGCGCGGACCAGCATGACCTGCATACCTGTGGTCCATGAAGTGGCCGCCGGGATCGCAGTCGAGTACTTCAACGAGGTCAAGGCGGCGTCGGGACGACGTGACCGTGCGTTCGCCCTCGTCACAGCCGGACCCGGTCTCACCAACATCCTGAGCGCCATGACCGGAGCGTTCCTGGAGAGCCGCGAGCTGTTGGTGATCGGAGGCCAGGTCAAGTCCACCGATCTGGCGTCCGCCGGTCTCCGCCAGCGAGGGATCCAGGAGGTCGACGGGATCAGCCTCGCGACACCTGTGTCTGTCGCCACCTCGCGGATCACGGCTCCAGTCTCCAAGTCCGCCTTTCAGGCTGTCGTGTCAGCCGGGGGCACCGGCCGTCGCGGACCTGTGCTTCTCGAGGTCTGCCTCGACGCGCAAGGCGCGCCTGTCGACCTCGCAGAGCTCGAGCGCGGCACCCAAGCAGCTCCTCGACATTTGCCAGACCCAGAGGACGGTGAGCTCGCTCAGCTCGTGGATGTCCTTCGCCACGCCGAACGCCCGGTCATCCTGCTGGGTGGCGGCACAGACCGCTCGGCCGTGGACAGAGCGTTGGTTGGTTTGAAGCCGAGCCGTATCCCGATCATGACGACCTGGAACGGCGCCGACCGGATCGGCTCGGACGATCCGAACTACGCCGGTCGACCCGACACCTGGGGCCAACGCTCAGCGAACGCGCTGATCCAGCAGAGCGACGCGGTGATCGCCCTCGGGGCTCGCCTCGGACTGCAGCAGACCGGATTCAACTGGCAGGAATTCGCACCGCTGGCGACGATCGTCCAGGTCGACATCGATCCCGCTGAGCTGCGAAAGGGTCATCCACGCGTGGACCTTGCCGTCCGCGCGGACGCAAACGTCGTGCTCCAGCGGATCGCGGAGAGCAAGCTGCCGACCTGGGACGACTGGGCCGACTTCTGCCAACGCGTGCGCACTCTCCTGCCGCCGGTGGAGGCGGTCAACCAGACTGCTGACGGCTATCTTGACCCCTACCAGTTCGTTTCCGACCTGTCCGAGCTCTGCAAGCCTGAGGACGTGATCGTTCCGTGCAGCAGCGGCGGCTCGTTCACCGTCTCCATGCAGGTCTTCTTGCAGAAGCGCGGGCAGATTATCGTCTCCGACAAGGGGCTCGCGAGCATGGGTTACGGCCTGTCGGGGGCCATCGGAGCCGCCGTCGCAGGAGGCCGGCGCACCATTCTGCTCGAGGGTGACGGCGGGTTCTCGCAGAACATGCAAGAACTCGCGACGGTGGCGGTGAACCGACTGCCCGTGAAGATCTTCCTCTTCAGCAACGAGGGTTACGCCTCGATCAGGATGACCCAGCGCAACTACTTCGACGGTGGCTACCTCGGTTGCGACACCGCGACGGGACTCGGGTTCCCCGACTGGCCCTTGCTCTTCCAGGCCTTCGGTATCCCACTCGTCGACATGCGCGACGCCAAGCTCGACTCCGAGGGCTTCTCCGACGCGTTCAACGCCACCGGCCCGACGGCGTTTCTTGTTCCGGTCGATCCCGAGCAGACCTACTATCCGAAGATCACATCCCGGGTGACCGAATCGGGCACCATGCAGTCAAACCCACTCCACCTCATGTCCCCTGCGCTGCCTGAAGCGCTGGCCGCAGAAGTCCTGCCGTACCTGCCCGACACAACGAGGGAACAGCTCACATGAACAAGACCGAACGGCAGATGACCGAGATCCTGCGCAAAGGACGCGAGGCCTACGGCTACACATCGGTCAAGGCCGAGTTCGAGGCCGAGGGCACTCGGATGGACGAGTTGTTGCGCCTCGTCGAGATCGCCCGCTCTGCTGGACTGAGCTTGACCGTCAAGATCGGCGGCTGCGAGGCGATCCGAGACCTGCTCGAGTCCAAGCAGATCGGTGTCAACTACATCGTGGCACCGATGGTCGAGACGCCCTACGCGCTGAGCAAGTACATCGCGGCGAAGGAGCACGTCTTCAATGCGGACGAGGCCGAGGACAGTGAGTTCCTGTTCAACCTGGAGACGATCACGTCGTTCGACAATCGCGTGGCCATGGCCGAGCTCGCGTCCGCCGAGCCCGGGGTGAACGGCATCGTGTTCGGTCGCGTCGACTTCTCCGGGTCCCTAGGGCTCAGCCGGGACGACATCAACGGACAGGTGATCACCGACTATGTCCTCGCCACAGCCGAGCTTTGCCAGACGCACGGACTCGACCTTGTCGTCGGTGGTGGGGTTTCGATGGACTCGCTGGACGTCCTGCGGCGCATTCGCGAGGTTTGCCTTACCCGCTTCGAGACCCGCAAGGTGGTGTTCCTCGCCGAGTCGCTCGACCTCGATGATGTCCGTCAGGGGCTGCTCAACGCCGTCCATTTCGAGCTCCTGTGGCTGATGAACAAGCGTGACTACTACGGCGCCATTTTCGTCGAGGACGAGAAGCGCATCGAGATGCTGGAGAGTCGATGGAAGGTGCTCAGCACATCGACCTGACCGACGCCAGCGGGCTCGTGCGCGACGCTCTGCGCGGCGACGAGCAGTTCGCGGTCACGGGCGCTACCGGGTGGCTGGGGCGGGTCGCACTTGACGTGCTC
>JAVEDG010000177.1 GCA_030841245.1 Actinomycetota bacterium | reverse complement strand
GTCGTACTGCAGGTCCGGCTTCGGCTTGCCCGACTCTTGGATCAGCTTCTTCGCGAAGGTCGGGTTGCCCTGCGGCGGGATCTTGGCGCCGAGCAGGCCGTCGTACAGGCCGGTCGGGGCGTAGTCCTGCGGCAGGTTGGACTTGATCAGGCCGTCCGAGAGGTCACCGGCGAAGGTACCGCCGGCGATCTTGCGGAGCTGGTCCCGGTCGAGGGCAGCGATGATGGCCTGGCGCTGCTTGAGGTCGGGAACCTTCTTGACGTTGATCGCGATGTAGTAGGCGTAGGCGTCCAGGTCGTTCACCCGGCGGTCCTGGAAGCGCGGGTCGCCGAACACCGTGGACAGCGACTGCGGCTGCAGCGAGTCACGGCTGACCGTGGTCTGGTCGGTCCCGGAGTCCTGGATCATCCGCTGGTCGATGACCGAGGAGTCCACGCCGAACTTCACGACGATCTTGTTCGGGTACGCCGGGCGCAGCTTGTCGGTGGCCGGGTCCCAGTTCGGGTTCCGGACCAGGATCATCTGGCTGCCCTTGGTGTACTCGGCGATCTTGTAGGGACCGCTCGAGATCGGGTGGTTGTCGTACTTCTCACCCGTGTCGTCCTTCTTCGGGACGGGGCTGAGGGCCAGCAGAGCACCCACGTAGTTGAAGTCACCGTGAGGCTGCTTCAGGTGGAAGGTGATCTTGTTGCCTTGGCAGACGACCGCCTTGTTGAAGGCCGCCACGTCGTTGTTCTTCGTGGTGTACGGGCCCTTGTAGACGGAGCTGCCGTCCTTCGCCGTGGGGATGTCGAGGTACTGGATCACGTACGTCGGACCGTTGGTGATGACGTCGGTCGCGAACGTGCGGGACACGCCGTACTTGACGTCCTCGCAGGTGATCGGCGTGCCGTCCTCGAACTTGATGCCGTCCTTGAGGGTCCAGGACCAGGTCTTGGCGCCGTCGGTCGAGGTCCCGGTGTCCGTGGCCAGGTCGGGCTGGAGCTCGTTGGCCTTGGGCCCGTTCGGGGTCAGGGTGTACGCGTTCAACGTGCGCTGCAGATACGCGTCGTCGAACGACCAGTCCTCACCGGTGTACGTACGTTGCGGGTCCGGGTCCTGGAACTGCTCGTTGAGCGTCAGGAAGGTGAGGGTCCCACCCTTCTGCGGCGTGAGCCCGTTGCCGCCGCCGCCGCCGCCACCGCCGCCACCGCCACCGCTGCCGCCGCCACAGGCGGCGAGCACGATCGCGGCAACGGAGGCGAGCACTGCGGCGCGGAGGCCGATGCTGGCCTTGCCCATGTGTCTCCTTCTGGTCGGGTCCGGAGCCTTTGCTCCGGCGCCGTGTGCGCCCGCCTCGGTCAGAGGGTGGGGCTGTCCCCCGCCGACGCGGCAGGGAAGTCTGTGTGGAGCCGGCCTTTCATACCCGTCCGGCCCGCGGGTCCAGGGCGTCGCGGATGGCGTCACCGAGCAGGTTGAAGCCGAGCACGACGATGAACAGGTAGGTGCCGGGGATGAACAGGAAGGCCGGGTCGACTCGGAAGTAACGCACCGAGTCGGCCAGCATGGCCCCCCAGGACGGCGTCGGCGGTACGAGCCCGACTCCGAGGAAGGACAGCGTCGCCTCCGCTGCGATGAAGGTCGGCAGCAGCAGCGACGCGTAGACCAGGATCGGGGCCCAGAGGTTCGGCAGGATCTCCTTGAACAGGATGCGCCGGGTGCCGGCGCCCATCGCCACGGCGGACTCGACGAACTCCCGCTCACGCAGGCTGAGCACCTGGCCGCGGACGATACGCGCGAGGTATGGCCAGCCGAACAGGCTCAGCACCAGGATGATGTAGAGGATCCGGGCCGAGTTGGGCTGCATGTGGAACGAGACCTCGAGCCGCTGGGTCAGCGGGTTCGACAGCGCCAGCAGGATGAGCAGCACCGGGAAGGCCAGCACGATGTCCATGAACCGGCCGAGCGCGGTGTCCAGCCAGCCTCGCGAGTAGCCGGCGATGATCCCCACGACCACTCCCACGACCATCGTGATGATCGTGCCCGAGAGCGCGATCAGCAATGAGATGCGTGACCCGTAGAGCAGGCGGGCGAGCAGGTCACGGCCGGTCTGCGGCTCGACGCCGAGCGGGTGCTGCCAGCTGATGCCGCTGTGCTTGAAGCCGTTGGGGAGGCCGCCGAAGTCGCTGACGTTGTCGGTGTTGATCTCGGTCGGGCTGATCCCGAGCAGCTTGCAGATGACCGGCGCGAAGATGGCGAACAGCAGGATCAGGGTGATCACGACCACGCTGGTCATGGCGACCTTGTCGCGACGCAGTCGGGCCCACGCGATCTGGGTGAGGGATCGACCGGCGATCTCCGATTCGCCGCCGGACGAGGGGGTCGAGACGACATGATCGGAAGCGAGGGACATGGACCCGAGCGACCTCTCCTCGAACGGAAGCTGAACGGACGCGACCATAGCGGGGCAGCTGATCTGCTGGGTACTCCGGGGAGCGTCCGGTCACGGACTCTAGGTCATCTGCCCGGAATCACCTACAGGCGATGACCTCTGTTGCACAATCGTGACCGGGACGAGACGAGCCGTCACATCAGGGTGATGCTCCGGCTACCGAAACCGGCCCGGACCAGGCCGTTCCGGCCTCCGCCCTCCACCCCGACCGGGTCGGGGGCGGAGCCGTCGCGAGGGTCCGGACCGGGGGGCCGCGCTCAGTCCCGCTTGCGGCGGGCGGTGATCCGCGCCCGGTCGGCGGCCGGCAGCGCCACCTTGCGCAGCCGCACCGCACCCGGCGTGACCTCGACGCACTCGTCCTCCCGGCAGAACTCCA
>JAVEDG010000164.1 GCA_030841245.1 Actinomycetota bacterium | reverse complement strand
GCCTCCGCCGCGACCGGGGCGTCCGACGTACCCGCGGAGACGACGCAGACGGTCCCGACCGGGACCGGCAACGCACCCACGGCGACCGCCCGGGCGACGTCGTCCACGTGAGCGTCGGGGAAGGCGTCGCGGACCGCCGCCAGGCTGTCGTCCGGGAGCCGGGTCGCGACCGCGGGGCGGCGCCCCTCCTGGGCCGCCAGCGTGCGCAGGATCGCCACGGTCTGCGCCGGGCTCTTGCCCGCGCCGTAGACGACCTCGGGGTCACCGGTGCGCAGTCCCCGGTGGGTGTCGACCCGCGCGAAGCCGAGGTCCGCGACCGGGGAGAGCGGTCCGCTGGCCAGCCGGTCCAGGGCGGCGCCGACCTCGACCGACCCCGCGGCGACCTCGCGCAGCAGCGACTCCACCTCGGCGCGATCCATGGCAGGTGAACCTAGCGCCGCCACGTGTCGGGCGGCTCGCGCGCCCGGAACGTCCTGGCCCGGCTGGCAGACTGTCGCCGTCCGTACCGCCCCGTCGTCCGCGACCCTGGGATCTGCCACCGTGCCTGTCCGTCTCGTGCCCCTGCTCAGCCTGCCGACCCGGCTCGACCTCACCCACGACACCCTCGAGGTGGTCGCGGTCAGCGCCGCAGCGGTCGCTGCGCTGGCCTTCCTGCTCGTGCTGCTGGCCCTGGCCCGGGTGCGGGCCCTGAACAAGAAGCTGCGCCGGCTCGGGTCGCCCGCCGGGTCCGGTCCGGCCGCCCGGGGGGCCGGCCCCGACCCGCAGGCACTGAGGCACATCGGCGTGGTCCGCTACGACGCCTTCCAGGACATGGGCGGGCGGATGTCCTTCTCGGCGGCGCTCTACGACGACAACGGCGACGGCATCGTCATCTCCTCGATCAACGGGCGCACCGAGACCCGGACCTACGCCAAGTCGCTGATCGACCTGCGCAGCGACCACACCCTCTCGCCGGAGGAGCAGCAGGCGATCGAGGCCGCCCGCCGGGACTGACCCGGCGCCTCCTGACGCCAGCCCCCAATAGGCTCCGCCCATGCCCGGAGTCCCGCCCGCTCGATACGCCTACCTCGGTCCCGAAGGCACCTTCGCCGAGGCGGCGCTGCGCTCCATCCCCGCCGCCCAGAAGGGCGACCTGCTTGCCATGCCGTCCGTGACGGCTGCGCTCGACGCCGTGCGCCGTGGCGACGCGGCGGGCGCGATGGTGCCGATCGAGAGCTCAGTCGAGGGCTCGGTCGCGGCCACGCTGGACGAGCTGGCCGTCGGCGACCCGCTGATGGTCAGCCGCGAGGTGCTGCTGCCGGTCTCGTTCGCGCTGATGGCCCGGCCGGGCACCGGGCTGCACGGCGTACGCCGGATCGCGTCACATCCCCATGCGAACGCGCAGTGCCGCCGGTGGCTGGCGCTGACCATGCCCGAGGCCGAGGTCGTGCCCGCGCTGTCCACTGCGGCGGCCGCGGCGGACGCCGCCGACCCCGGCAGCGACGTGGACGCCGCGATCGCCGCTCCGATCGCTGCGGCGCACTACCGGCTCGAGGTGCTCGCCGAGGAGATCGAGGACAACCCGCAGGCCGTCACCCGGTTCGTGCTCGTCCGCCGGCCGGCCGAACCGCCGCTGCCGAGCGGGCACGACAAGACAACTCTGGTCGCGTTCATCGCCGACGACCATCCGGGGGCGCTGCTCGAGATCCTCACCGAGTTCTCGGTGCGCGGGGTGAACCTGACCCGCATCGAGTCGCGACCCACGGGCCAGGGCATCGGCCGATACTGCTTCTCGATCGACTGCGAGGGCCACGTCGACGACACCCGGGTGGGTGAGGCACTGATGGGGCTGCGGCGGGTCTGCCCCGACGTACGCTTCCTCGGCTCCTACCCGCGGGCCGACGACAGCAGCCCGGTCGCCTGGGCGCGCGACGACTCGACCTACCGCGACGCCGCGGCCTGGCTCGGCCGGATCCGGAACGGCAGGGTCTGAGCCGGTCTGAGCGCTGCCGTCACGGGGCGACGCGCACGATCAGCGACGCCGGCTCGATCCGGATGTCCATGACCGTGCCGTCCTCGATCAGGTCACCGTCGAGCTGACGCGGCTGCGGCCGGCTGGTCTCGATCACGACGTGCCGGCCGCGGAAGCGCTCCATCCGCCGGTCCGGGACGTCGGCCCGGCGCAGCACCCGCCCGGTGACCCGCGCCCAGTCGAGGAGGTGACGGGGCGCGATGAGCACGACGTCGAGGATGCCGTCGTCGGCCTGGGCGTCGGGCAGCAGCGGGATGTTGGCCTGCAGCCGTCCGACGTTCCCGACCACGACGGTGCGGACGCGCCGATGGATCGGCGACCCGTCGTCGACCGTCAGCTTGACCCGGATGCCGCGGCCGCGCAGATGCTTGGCGGCCGACACGACGTACGCCGCCCATCCGAACCTGGCCTTGAGGCCCTCCGGTGCATCGCGCATGATCGCGGCGTCGAAGCCGAGGCCGGCCATCACCGCGAACTTCCGGTCGTCGATCGCAGCCACGTCGATGCGCCGGTCGCGACCGTGCAGCCCGATCTTGAGGGCCACGACATCGTTGCCGATCGGGAGCTCGAGGTTGCGTGCGAGCAGGTTGCCGGTGCCGGCAGGGAGGATCGCCATCGGTACGTCGGTGCCGGCGAGCGCCGTGGCGGCGGCCATGACGGTGCCGTCGCCACCGGAGACGAAGACGACGTCGCACTGCTCGTCCACGGCTCGTCGGCACATGCTGACGCCGGGGTCCGCTGCCGTGGTCTCGAGCCACAGTGGCTCCGACCAGCCCTCCTCGGCGAAGAACGCCTCGACGGTCCTGCGGTACGCCGGGAAGTCCGGGATCTTGATGGGGTTGTAGACGATCGCGGCTCGCCTCATGCGGCCCCCGCCGTCACGGGGGCCTCGCGAGGGTCCGCCGCCGGACCTCCGTGTCTGCCCTGAATGACGAAGGCGCTCGAGATCGCGATGCAGGTGAGACCGTTGAGCAGGGCCGCCGCGACGTCCGTCGGGTGGTGCATGCCGCGGTAGAGCCGGCCGTAGCCGACCAGCAGGGGCACGGCCAGGAACACCGTGACGGCGAGCAGCTTGACCCAGCGGCGCCGCACGTACCACGCGATCAGCAGTGCACTCGACACGAACAGTGCGGTCGCCGCTCCGGTGTGGCCGCTCGGGAAGCTGGAGGTGGGAGGTGACGAGTCGAGCCGGTGCACGTGCGGCCGATCCCGTTTGATGGTCAACGTGACGAGCAGGAACACCAGCGCCTGCCCCGACACCGCGACGACCAGGAAGACCGGCTCGCGCCAGCGTTTCAGCGCCACCCGCAGGAAGATCGCGACGACGGCCAGCGCGCCGATGATGGCAACGGTGTTGCCGAGCCCGGACAGCACGTAGGTGACGTCGTTCATCGTGCCGTCGCGGTGCTGGGCCAGCACCTTCTCGACGTGATTGTCCTCGTGCACGAAGCCGCTGTTCTGGAACACGTGCGTCAGCAGGTAGCCGATCCCGACCATGACGCCGTAGAGCACGGCCAGGGAGGCGAGGACTTTCGCTGCGGTGGGGGCCACTCGGGCGATCATTGGCGCACTCTCGTCTCTGGATCGGATTGGTCGCCCTCGAGGGAGCCGGCGGCTTCCGGGTCGACCCCTTCGGACAGCGATGACGGCGCGTGACCGCGTTCGCGGCGCCAGATCTCGAACGCGGCCGACGTCGCGGCGATGCAGGCCAGCGCGACGACCCAACCGGCGAGCACGTCGCTGACATAGTGCACGCCGAGCGCGACCCGGTCGAACCCGGTGAGCAGCACGACCAGTGCGCCGAGCGTGTAGGCGAGCACCCGGCCGGCCCGTCGCAGCACCGGTAGGAAGACGAGGATTAGCACACCGACGCAGAGCATGGAGTTGAAGGCGTGCCCGCTCGGGAAGCTGTAGCCGCCGGCGTGCGCCACGGGCTGCTCGAGGTGCGGTCGCGCGCGGGCCACGACGCTCTTGAGGACCCCGCCGAGGACGCCGCCGAGCACCGTGGTGGCGGCCGCCCACATCGCCAGGCGCCGCGCGCCACGGAACCAGAGCCACACCACGACGGCCAGCACCAGACCGCGGAACACCCATGGGTCGAACACCGTGGCCGCAACGTCCAGGCTGTGCAGCAGCCACGGGTGTCCGGCCGCCACGCGGGTGAGGTCCTCCGCGGTGTCCGCGTCGAGGCGGGCGAGCGGAGCCCAACTCGAGAGGACCAGCACGAGCAGCAGGGTGAACGGCACCGCGACCAGGAAGGCGGCGACGCCCGCGAGGACCAGCCGGGAGCTCAGGGTGTGGTCCCGGGCCTCCCGCTGGTCGCGGGGTCGGTAGAAGGCGTCGCGCAGCACGAGGCCGTGGTACCCCAACCGGAGCCGTGTCACGCCACGGACCCGGACAACCGCCGGGTATGCCCGGAATCTGCCGGCCGGGTCCCACGGATACGCTCCTGGGATGCTCGACCCCAAGCTGGTCCGGGACGACCCCGACGCGGTTCGCACCTCACTGCGCAAGCGCGGGGAGGACGAGTCGCTCGTCGACGCGGTGCTCACAGCAGACCGGGAGCGGCGGGAGTCGATCACCCGCTTCGACGGCCTGCGGGCCGAGCAGAAGGACCTGGGGCGCCGGGTGCCGCGGGCGACCGGGGACGAGAAGGCGGCCCTGCTGGCCCGCACCAAGGACCTGTCGGTCGCGGTGAAGGAGGCCGAGGCGGCGCAGGCGGTCGCCGTCGCGGCGTACGGCGAGCTGCTGGCCAAGCTGCCCAACCTGGTCGAGGACGGCGTCCCTGCCGGGGGCGAGGACAACTACGAGGTGCTCGAGCACGTCGGGGAGCCCCGCGAGTTCGACTTCGTGCCGCTGGACCACCTCGAGCTCGGCCAGCGGCTGGGCGCGATCGACACCGAGCGCGGGGCGAAGGTGTCCGGCGCGCGCTTCTACTACCTGACCGGGGTTGGTGCGCAGCTGCAGCTCGCGATGCTCAACCTGGCGATGGCCCAGGCCTCGGCGGCCGGTTTCATCCCGGTCATCCCGCCGGTGCTGGTCAAGCCCGAGGCGATGGAAGGGACCGGGTTTCTCGGGCAGGCGGCCGAGAACGTCTACCGGCTGCCGGACGAGGATCTCTACCTGGTCGGTACCTCGGAGGTCCCGCTCGCGGCGTACCACATGGACGAGGTCATCGAGACCGACCGGCTCCCGCTGCGGTACGCCGGGTGGTCGTCGTGCTTCCGCCGCGAGGCCGGCACCTATGGGAAGGACACCCGCGGCATCATCCGCGTGCACCAGTTCGACAAGGTCGAGATGTTCTCCTTCGTCAGGCCGGAGGACGCCGCGGAGGAGCACAAGCGGCTGCTGGGCTGGGAGAAGGAGATGCTGGCCAAGGTCGAGGTGCCCTATCGGGTGATCGACGTGGCGGCCGGCGACCTCGGGCTGTCGGCGGCGCGCAAGTACGACTGCGAGGCATGGGTGCCGACCCAGGGTCGCTACCGCGAGCTGACCTCCACGTCGAACTGCACGACGTTCCAGGCGCGCCGGCTCCGGATCCGGGTGCGCGACGCGGAGGGGACCCGCCCGCTCGCCACGCTGAACGGAACCCTCGCGACCACGCGGTGGCTGGTCGCCATCCTGGAGAACCACCAGCAGGCCGACGGGTCGGTCGTGGTCCCGCAGGCGCTGCGGCCGTTCCTCGGCGGGCGCGAGATCCTCGAGCCGGTCGCCAAGTGACCGGCGTGCCGACGTGAGCGACGAGGGGACGACCGGACCCACTGAACCCCCCTTGGACGCAGCGGCGGCATTCGTCCCGCCGACGCCCGCCGAGCGCGAGGCCCGCCTCGCGGCGTGCAGCCGGTCCCTGCTGGGCAACGGCCGGCGGTCGCCCGACGAGATCACGGCTGAGGTGGCCGAGGTACTCGGTGACGTGACGCCCGACCGCTACGGGTCGGGTGGCGTCGTGGCCGAGCTCGAGGCGGAGATGTGCGAGATCCTCGGCAAGCCGGCAGCGGTCTTCATGCCGAGCGGGACGATGGCCCAGCAGATCGCGATGCGCGTGCACGCGGACCGGCTCGGGCGCCGTACCGTGCTGTGGCACCCGACCGCGCACCCGGAGAAGCACGAGGACCAGGCGGCCGTGCGACTGCACGGCCTTACCGGCCGGCCGGTCGGCGACCCCGAGCAGCTGATCACGTTGTCGGACCTCGAGGACGTCGCGGAGTACGCCGGGGTGCTGCTGCTCGAGCTTCCGCAGCGCGAGATCGGCGGCCAGCTGCCGTCGTGGGACGACCTGGTCGCCCAGACGTCGCTGGCCCGGTCGCACGGCACCGTGCTGCACCTCGACGGCGCACGGCTGTGGGAGTGCGTGCCGCACTACGGCCGCTCCGAGGCCGAGATCTCGTCACTGTTCGACAGCGTCTACGTGTCGTTCTACAAGGGCCTCGGCGGCGTCGCGGGGTGCGCCCTGGCCGGCGACGAGCAGCTGGTCGACGAGGCGCGTGAGTGGCGGCACCGTCACGGCGGCACCTTGTTCCACATGTGGCCGTTGGCGGCACCGGCCCTGGCCGGGGCGCGGCTGCGGCGACCACGGATGACCTCGTACGTCGAGCACGCGCGAGCGATCGCCGCCCTGCTGTCGGACGTCGACGGCGTCGAGCTGGTGCCGGACCCGCCGGTGACCAACATGTTCCACCTCTATCTGCGGGTCGAGCCGGGGGCATTCGCGGCTGCGGCCAAGCGGTTCGCCGACGAGGACGACCTCTACGTCTGGCCCACGTCGTACTACACGGTGCGCCCGCGCTGGCAGGCGGTTGAGCTCTCCGTCGGTGACGCGACGCTGCAGTTCACGCCCACCGAGGTTCGCGACGTCATCGCGGCGCTGCTCGGCTGACCGCTCAGCCGTCGGTGCTCGACGCCTCCGAGCCGGTGGTCGCGACCTCCGGGTCGGCAGGTGCACGGGGCAGCGGCAGCGCGCTCGGGTCGTCGCGTTCCTCGACCCGCTCGACCTGACGGGCGATGAACTCTTCCGTCGAGTTGGTGTGCGGGTAGGGCTCGTCCGGCACGGGGACGCCGAGTGCCGCGCAGAGCGGCTCCCACCCGTCGCCGGGCCGGTAGACGACCAGCCGGTCCGGTGGTGCCTCGGCGCGTACCCGCTCGTTCCAGCGGGTGTACGCGGCCATCGCGTTTTCCCGGTCGTCCCAGTCCGGGCCGAACGCGTCGTGGGTCAGGCCCTGCAGCAGGTCGGCGAACGATCCGTCGAGCTCGTCGGCGGTCGCCCGGTCGGCGATGCGGTGGCGGATCACTCCGAACACTGTGGCGTCGACGCTGCGCCACCAAGTCTGCGGGCTGTCCCGCTCGGACAGCACGACGACCGCCTCCGGGTAGCGCTCGCTGAGCCGCGACCAGAACGCGCTCACCGGCCAGTCGACCGCCGCGGTACAGCCCGCGAGGATCTGGCGCCAGTCGGGCTCGTCACCGCGGCGGGCGGCAAGGAAGGCCCCGACATCGCGGCCGTCGCGCTCCCACATGGTCGACATGTGGTAGCAGGTCCCGCCCAGCAGTCGCTCCAACGCGACCCGCAGCGAGTGGGTCCCGGTGCGCGGCAGACCTGCCCCGACGACCCGCAGCCCCTCGCCCACGCGGCAACTCTAGGCCTGCCGCATGGGCTCCGAGATGACTTCCGCCCACCTCGCCGGTCTATCTCGGTGGAAGATGCAGGTGCCCCGGCCCGAATGTCACTGGAGGCGAGCCATGGACGAACAGTTCACCGCCACCCTGGAGAAGAGCCCCGCCACGGGCGGCTGGACGTACGTCGTCTGGCCGGACTCGGTGAGCTATTTCGGCACTCGAGGACTGGTTAAGGTGCGCGGCACGATCGACGGCCACCCGTTCCAGAGCTCTTTCATGGCTCTCGGCGACGGCACCCACAAGCTGCCGGTCAAGGCGGCCGTGCGCAAGGCGATCGGCAAGGACGTCGGCGACCCGGTGACCGTGCGGCTCCAGGAACGGCTGACCGGTTAGTCCGCTGACTGTGCGCCGCCGCGTCCGAGGCGCGCGTCACGAGGTCGCCCTCTCGCCGCAAGAGGTTGTGTCCAGGGCGCTCCGTAGCGTCCGTCCATGGACATCACACCTGATCCGTGCACGGATGTGGCACGACCTCTTGCCCGGCTGACCGACGACGAGCTCGACGACCGCCTGGCCGACCTCGCCGGTCGCCTGGCCTCCGTCGAGGCGGACCTCCTGGCGCACCTCGTCGAGCTCGATCTGCGTCAGATGTGGGCTCGCTACGGGCTCCGCTCGAGCGCCCACTATCTGTCGTGGCGGCTCGGTCTGACGCTCGGAGCTCGGCGTCGGGCCCTGAACCCGCAGAACGTGACCTAGGCTGTCGCGCGTGCCGACCGACGACGTGTTCGCCGACCTGCTCGCCGGCAACGCGGCGTACGCCGAGAGCTTCACGGTCGCCGACCTGGAGGCCACGGCGGCCAAGGGGCTCGCGGTCCTCACTTGTATGGACTCCCGCATCGACCCGCTGCGGATGCTTGGGCTGCAGGTGGGCGACGCGAAGATCCTGCGCAACGCCGGCGCCCGGGTCACCGAGGACGTGCTGCGCACGCTGGTGCTCGCGGACTACCTGCTCGGTGTCGACCGCGTGATGGTCGTCGCGCACACCGGCTGCCGGATGGCGGACCGGACCGAGGACGACGTGCACGAGTCGATCCGGGAGGCCGGCGGACCCGACACCAGGGCCATCTCGTTCCTGACCACCACGGACCAGGTGGACGCGCTGCGCACGGACGTGCAGCGGGTCCGCTCCTGGCCCTACCTAGCCAACGTGACCGTGGGGGGCTTCCTCTACCACCTCGACAGCGGCCGGCTCGACCGCATCTGCTGACCGAAGGGGAAGCGTCCTCCGCGGAGTCGTTGTCGTAGCCCGGTGCCAGACTCGTCGACGAACGCAAGCGCAACTCCTGAGCGGACGGAGCCCTCGATGCCGGTGGACCAGCGCGTATCGATCAGGCCGAAGGATGCCGCCGACCTGGACGTCCTGTTCGAGTTCCAGCGTGAGCCGGAGGGCGCGGCGATGGCGGCCTTCCCGTCACGCGACCGGGACGCCTACTTCGCCCACCAGGCGAAGATCAGCTCGGACCCGGCGAACTACCTGCGCACGATCGTGGTCGACGGCGAGGTGGCCGGCGACATCGGCAGCTGGCCACAGGAAGACAAGCGGCTGGTCGGCTACTGGGTCGGCCGGGCCTACTGGGGTCGGGGTGTCGCGACCGCAGCCCTCCGGCTGCTCCTCGACGAGGTGACCGAGCGCCCGCTGTTCGGCTTCGTGGCGGTTCACAACGTCGGCTCGATCCGGGTGCTGGAGAAGTGCGGGTTCCACAGGTTGGAGCCGAAGGAGCGCGAGTCCCGGGTCGGCGACGACGGTGTCGAGGAGGTCGTGCTCGCGCTGGACGACTGAACGACGCTCTGGACCCCGAATCGGTTGCGCTACAGGTCCACCTGCGGCAGGCGGGTCAGCGGCTCCGCGAATCGTGAGTCCGGCACGTCCTCGTCGACCATGGTGCCGCCGAGATACGCGTCGTACGCCGCCATGTCGAAGTGACCGTGCCCACACAGTGCAGTGAGGATCACCTTCTCCTCACCCGACTCCTTGCAGGCCAGCGCCTCGCGGATGCACGCCGCTATCGCATGCGTCGGCTCGGGCGCCGGCACGATGCCTTCGGCGCGGGCGAACGTGATCGCCGCGTCGAAGCACTCGAGCTGCGGGACCGAGATGGCTTCCATCAGCCCGAGCTCGTAGATGTGCGAGATGAGCGGGCTCATGCCGTGGTAGCGCAGGCCGCCGGCGTGGATCGGGTCGGGGATGAAGTCGTGGCCCAGGGTGTGCATCTTCAGCAGGGGGGTCAGCCCGGCCGTGTCACCGAAGTCGTAGGCGTAGGTGCCGCGGGTCAACGACGGGCACGACGCCGGCTCGACCGCCCGGATCACCGGGTCGATCCGGCCGGCCAGCTTCTCGCGCAGGAACGGGAACGACAGGCCGGCGAAGTTCGACCCGCCACCCGTGCACCCGACGATGAGGTCCGGAGTGTCCCCGACCTTGGCGAACTGCAGCAATGCCTCCTCGCCGATCACCGTCTGGTGCAGCAGGACGTGGTTCAGCACGCTGCCCAGCGCGTAGTGCGACGTCTCGCTCCCGGCGGCGGCCTCGACCGCCTCGCTGATCGCGATGCCGAGGCTGCCGGGGTGGTGGTCGTCGTCGGCCAGGATCTTGCGGCCCGACTCGGTCAGGTCCGACGGGCTGCGGTGCACGGTCGCGCCGAACACCTCCATGACCGATCGGCGGTAAGGCTTCCCGTCGTACGACGCGCCCACCTGCCAGACCTCGCAGTCGAGCCCGTAGACCGCGCAGGCGAACGCCAGCGCGGTGCCCCACTGGCCGGCGCCGGTCTCGGTCGTGATCTTCGTGACGCCGGACTTCTTGTTGTAGAACGCCTGCGGCACCGCGGTGTTGGGCTTGTGCGACCCGGCCGGCGAGCCGCCTTCGTACTTGTAGTAGAGGCGAGCCGGTGTGCCGAGCGCCTTCTCGAGCCGGTGCGCCCGGAACAACGGCGAGGGCCGCCACAGCCGGTAGACGTCGAGCACCTCGTCGGGGATGTCGACGTAGCTGTCCTGCGTGACCTCCTGCATGATCAGGTCCATCGGGAACAGCGGTGCGAGGTCGTCCGGCCCGACGGGCTGCAACGTCCCCGGGTGCAGCGGCGGCGGCGGGGGTGAGGGCAGGTCGGGGATGACGTTGTACCAGCGGGTGGGGAGCTCCGACTCGTCGAGCAGGATCTTGTGCTGGTCGGCCATGGCGGCGCCTCCTGAAGCCTCGGCAGTCCCCCTCGGCTGAACCTACTGCCGGCGGTCCGCCGGGAACAGGCGCCGGTCGCGCCCGAGCGGGAGGCTGCGTCCGCCGCTGTGCGAACAGGTGGCCCGGCCGTGCGGGCGGAGATGACCGACCGGGACAATCGGGCAGTGACCGGGACCCGGCCTCGCCTGGTGGCGACCGACCTCGACGGCACGATCGTGCCGAAGAGCGGCGAGATCAGCGACCGGACCGTTCTGGGGCTGCGGCGCGTGGAGGCGGCCGGTGTCCCCGTGGTGTTCGTCACGGGGCGCCCGACCCGGTGGATGCACGGGATTGCCGAGCGCACCGGGCACACCGGGCTCGCGGTGTGCTCGAACGGCGCGGTGGTCTACGAC